>JAXHSZ010000390.1:0-26383 GCA_034190725.1 Thermodesulfobacteriota bacterium | reverse complement strand
CCCGGAAAGCGACGATCGGACAGCCGGCCTGCTCTTTTCTCCCGGAGGAAGGCTGGATGTTCGGACTGTCATGAAGCTGACCCATTACGGCCGGTACAGCTACCTGGTGGACATTCAGTGTGATTTTTTAAAAGAAGAGCTTGGGAATCTGAAGAGTGGACAGGCAGAGATAAATGCTCTCGAAGAGAGCTTTAAGATCATGGCAAAAAGAATCAAGCCGGACTGCCTTGTGCTTATTGAAACTACCGTACCACCAGGTACAACTGAATACATTGCATATCCAATAATTAAAAAAGGGTTTGAAAAGAGAGGATTAATCCAGGAGCCCCTTATAGCTCATAGTTTTGAAAGAGTCATGCCGGGGAAAGAATATGTGAATTCTGTTCGTGATTTCTGGCGCGTATGCAGTGGGGTTAATGAGGAAAGCAAAAGAAGGGTTGAGAAATTTTTAAGTGAAGTATTGAATGTGAAAGAATATCCAATAACCGTATTAGAAAGGCCCATTGAGAGTGAGACATGTAAGGTTGTTGAGAATTCATTCAGAGCGACTATACTTGCCTTTATGAACGAGTGGAGTCTGTTTGCCGAAAGAAACGGGATCGACCTGTTCAAAGTAATAGATGCCATAAAAGTAAGACCTACTCACAGTAATATAATCTTTCCAGGACCTGGTATAGGTGGTTATTGTCTCCCAAAGGACGGAGGATTAGGTCTTTGGGCATACAAACATCTCATGGGTTTTGAAGATGACATATTCAGGATTACCCCTGAGGCTATAAATATAAACGATACAAGAGGATTGTATGCTGCCCAGCTTGTGAGAGATGCGCTTCGTAATATGGGAAGAATTGTTGCAGCTTCTCAAATCAGCTTGCTTGGAGCGTCTTATAGAGAGGATGTGGCGGACACAAGGTACAGCGGTTCTGAATTGATAGCCAGGAAACTCGCAGAGATGGGAGCTGAGATAAAAGTACACGATCCCTATGTGAAACACTGGTGGGAATTTGAAAAACAGGACACATATCCCTCAATTGGAAGCAGTTGGAGTCGTTTCTTCAGGAATCAGGATCAGTTAAAAGAGTTAAAAATTTCTCCGAGTATTGAAGATGCCATCAAGGATTCTGATGCCGTGGTTCTGGCTGTCCGGCACGAAGAATACCTTGAATTGGATCCCGATGAGATCGTAAGAATGGCCGGCAAACCGTTGGCTGTTATTGACTGTTTTGGTATTCTGGATGATCAAAAGATCGAAAGATTATTCGAGCTTGGTTGTGAGGTAAAGGGCTTAGGGCGAGGCCATATACAAAGGATTAAGAAGAAAGTTCGGGACCGGGTGTAAATCCTGGAATACTCTTTACCAAACCCAATAGATACTGATAGGTTATCATAATATCATGACTTACAAAGCAGTACTCTTCGATTTGGATGGAACGTTGATTGACACTCTGGAAGATCTGGGTGACTCCGTGAATCGAGTTCTTGATGAAAAGGGATTTCCCACTCACACCATGGATGCATACAGGTATTTTGTCGGTGATGGTGCGCTCAAACTGATCACACGGGCATTGCCGGAAAGCGAAAGAGACAATGAGACGGTGATGGTGTGTTTAGATGCCTTTCGTGAAGATTATGGGTACAATTGGAATGTAAAGACACAACCATACAAAGGGATTGTGGAAATGCTTGATATGTTGACAGCCCACGACATGAAGATGGCTATCCTGTCCAATAAGCCCCATGAGTTCACAGAACAATGTGTTTCGGAATTTCTTCCAAAATGGCATTTTCAAGTTGTTATGGGCCAAAAAGAACCGTTCCCCCTCAAGCCGGATCCCAGCGGCGCACTGGAAGTTTCCCGGCTACTGGGAGTTCCTCCTGCAGAGATCCTTTATCTGGGTGATACGAGCATAGACATGAACACGGCTAAAGCAGCCGGTATGTTCCCCGTGGGCGTTCTCTGGGGATTCCGTCCTGCCGAGGAGTTGAAGGAGAGCGGGGCCTTGGTTCTCATGGAGAAACCTATCGACATTATGAACATTCTGAAGTGATCGTATGGTTTGAAATGTATGGTCGAAAAACAGTGACATAGAGGAGTAAAAGAATGAGCACAGACGTAGTTGTTGAAACCCACTTGAACGACCTCAAGCTTGTGGGAAGGGGGAAGGTGAGGGACATTTATGATCTGAACGATCATCTCTTAATCGTAGCAACTGACAGAATATCGGCTTTTGATGTCATCATGGACTCAGGAGTTCCCGGGAAAGGGAAGGTCCTGACCCAGATATCAAAATACTGGTTTGAAATAATGGGGAATATAATTCCCAATCATCTGGTATCAACAGAAGTCGCTGATTTTCCTGAGGAGTGCCGAAAATATGGTGAAATCCTGGAAGGGAGGAGCATGCTTGTAAGAAAAGCCGTCCCCTTGGCTGTGGAATGTATTGTCAGGGGCTATCTTACAGGTTCCGGATGGAAAGAATACCTCAGGGAAGGGGCGGTATGCGGCATTCCATTGCCCGAAGATCTTTTGGAATCCTGCAAACTGAGTGAACCGATCTTTACCCCATCCACGAAAGCCCGGGAGGGGGAACATGATGAAAATATATCATTTCAACGGATGAAGACGATTATTGGAGAGGAACTCGCCGAAGATGTAGCAAAGATAAGCAAGGAGATATATGAAAAAGGAAGCAGAATAGCAGAAGAAAAAGGGATAATAATTGCCGACACTAAATTCGAATTCGGTCTCTGTAACGGTAGCCTGGTCTTGATAGACGAACTGTTGACGCCTGATTCTTCTCGTTTTTGGCCGAAGGACGAGTATGAACCGGGAAGATCTCAAAAAAGTTTCGACAAACAGTTTTTACGGGACTATCTGGAATCCACAAATTGGGACAAGACACCACCTCCCCCCAAATTACCCGAAGAGATTGTGGAGAAGACCGGCGACAAGTACATGGAAGCCCTCAACCGTCTGACAGGGTAGGGGGGTATGCCGCAATGTCCTTCATGAAGGGTCCACTGTGACCTACGACATGAACCTATTGCCGGAAGTTATTGAGAAATTACCCTTTTCGTGCCACGATGATGACCGATGGATCGGATGAATGGGATGGTCGTAAGACCTCCCTCCTCACAAAACCCCTTTCTTCCAGGATGTGGAGATACTCTTCCTCGGTGTAGAGGCGGTTGGAACTCCCGAGAAGTGTCTGCCTGAGGTCCCAAAGAGATATGACAAGAGGGTTCTTGTCATTTGCGCGAGTCCAATGTCGCACGATTATTATTCCACCATCGTTCAATGACAGATGTATCTTCTTGAGTGGAAGATCAAAGGACTCTTCCGGTTTATAAAGTATTGAATGGGAAATGAAAACAGCATCAAACCCCGTTCCAAAATCGTCCTTTAGATAATCTCCGGCCATCACACTGACTCGTCCCTTCATCCCATACTCTCTGATGCGCTCCTCACAAATTTCAGTAACAAGGGGAAGATCAAAGACAACTGCTTCAAGAAAGGGATTTTCCCGTGCAAACGCGATGGAGTACAAACCATGCCCTCCACCCAAATCGAGAAGCCGCCTTGCGCTTTTGAATTCCGGAAGTTCCGCAATCGCTTTCACTGTATACTGAAGCGCCCCTCTTACGGCCGATTCGGCTGAGGCTGCCATAAACCGTTTATCGAAAGTGTTTTCCTCGGGTGCTTCGTCTGTTTTGCCTATGCACCCCGCTTCCATGGCCGTTTCCAGTTGAGACCAAATGTGGTAGCTGTCGAGTATGAGTTCGATCAGTTCACCCTGGTAGTGAACACTCTCTTTTATGAGAAAAGAGCGGGCAAGATCAGTATTCACATACCTTCCATCTCGTTTCAGAAGGAGGTCCATTGAGACGAGGGTTTCAAGAAGTTTTTCCGTTATTGTGGGATCTGCTGATATTTCTTCAGCCAAGGTGGTAGCTTTCTTCGGCCTTTTCAATAAGGAAAATATCTCTCGTTTCATGGAGGTTGAAATGATCTGACCCAAGATATATCCTTTGAAAATCTGATTTACAGGCTCAAATCCTTTTAATGGTTCCGGTATTGTTTTCATGCGAATCCTTACAAATAGTATCTGAATAAAAAGCCATAAAACACTTATATTATGGTGAGTTAATGATGTATTATTAAAATGAATGTGAGCTATCAGCCCTCAAAATATTGACTCCCACCATTTTAAGTTGAATGCTGATCGCCTCTCGCTGAAGGCTGCCTGTACCTTCAAGTTACCCTATGTGTTCTATCCCTGTATTATCTCAGTGACAACAGACTTCTCTTTTAGACACTCAATATACTATAGATTTGTTTTTCTTTGAGCTTTCAGCTTTGAGCTTGCTTGGAATCTGTAACCAGTTTTTTTAGTTGCGAAGCTATGTTGAACCCCAAAATCTTTTTCTTAAGGACTATATAGAGTTACATTATGGTTTCAGATGTCTTTTCTCACTCCTTCCATCTGGAATAATCGTTCATGGATTTGTTTTCTTCTGTGAAAAAAGAAGTAAACCACGAAGCCCAGACAGATCGTACCCAGTCCGAACAGGGAAGCAATGGGTTTGCTTTTGATTGAAAAATAGATGATCCAGATATTGCCCAGGATGAATAGCAAAGGTGTGACGGGGTATGCGAATGTTCTATAATCAGAGAATAAAGCGGGTTGTTTTGTCCTGAGGAGCATCAACCCCACAACAGTGAGCATCGCACAGAATGAAAGAGTAAAGCCGATATATAGGAGCAATGCGTCAAATGAAGCCGTAATAATCATGAAGATCGCGATACACCACTGGAGGAGGATCGAATACACAGGTGTCCCTCGGACTTTACTTACTCTTCCGAAAAGGCCGAAGAATATATTGTCTTTTGACATGGCATAATAGACCCTCGGCCCGGCCATAATCATGGCGCTTATAACGGAAAGGAGTCCCATGGCTATGGCTCCGCAAAAATATTTGCCTATATGTGGTCCAAAAAGCGAAGACGCGGATTTTGCCCCCACTTCGAGCACTCCCTTCATCTCATCGACAGGGAGTGAATAGACATACAAGATATTCAGGAGGAGATACAGACATATCACAAAAGAAGTACCGACGAACAAGGCGAGAGGGATGTTCCTTCCCGGTTTTTTTATTTCTGCTCCCAGATAGACAGCGGCATTCCATCCGCTGTATGCAAATGAGATGAATACGAGAGAGACGGCAAACTTGTCTTGAAACAAGACACTTATGTTCAGAGGTTCGTATAGATTGCCTGTTACACCGTTGCCCAACAGAAAACCCGCCCCAATAAAGACCACAATGAGTCCTATCTTAAAGAGGGTCAGTACGTTTTGGACTCTGCTGCCCAACAAAAGGCCATAACAGTGAATCACGGAAAAGGTGGAAACCGTTCCAATGGCAACAAGGTCATGCAGGGATACTGTAAAGATGTGAGTACCAAAAAGGGAGAGTGCAGCGAGTGAGCCTGTCTGTAATGAAAATAAATTCAGGAAGTATGAAGCAAATGCAATGGAAGCTGCTGCGATCGGAGCAGAAAATCCCACAATGAGAGATATCCAGCCGGAGAGAAAACCGATCCCTTCCCCAAAACTCTCTTTCAGAAAGACATATTCCCCACCTGCACGGGGGAATGCAGCTCCAAGTTCCCCATAACAGAGTGCCCCACACAAAGCAAAAAGTCCGCCTACGAGCCAGCAGAGGAGCATTGCTTGAGGGTTTCCAATCTCTGCTATTATAAATCCGGACGTGGTGAAGATGCCAGTCCCGATCATGTTTGCCACCACAAGGATCGTGGCTGAGAATAAGCCTATTTCTCTTCTGAGATGGTCATCGTTCAGTCTGTTTTTCAGGATGGGCTCTTTCTTGTGAAGGATCAAAGACAATCTACAGTTCACAGGAACAAATGAAACAAGTAACCGGCACGCTGTGAACGTGGCTCACCGTACCGGGAATAAAATCAAATTCCTGAAAATCTATATACCATGGAAGGAAATATTGCAACGCATAATTTTCCTTGTTTCATTTCAGTTGTCCTTCAATTCCATGTTAACCAGCATCTTTCTCTCCCTGATCTATCGACAAAACTATTCATCTTTCCGGAGACATTGAAGACTGTAATGAAAAGCAGCACAGTGACTGACATACTCAATATCATTTTCTTCATGTCGGTATCCTTCGTTTAAACGCCACTTGTTTTGAATTTGAATACCTGTCGAAATAGATCCTGGAATCCACTTCAAAGACATCTTTTATATTCCGTTCGTTAAAAGCCTGATCTGTTTCTCCCTGTGTGACTATTCTTCCGAACTTCATAAAAATCAGCTCATCACAATACACCGCAGCAAGGTTCAGATCATGAAATGTCCCTATAACAGTTCTTTTTCTCCTTTTTACCCTTTCCGTCACTATCTCCAGAATCTTCAATGTATGCTGGATGTCCATATTCGATGTGCCCTCATCCACTATGAGAACAGGGGTATCCTGTGCAAGGGCTCGTGCAAAGATAACCCGTTGTTTTTCTCCGCCGCTCAATTCCGTGATATATCTGTCCTTGAATTCACCGATTTCAGTTTTTTCCATTACCGTATCCACAATCTTGAAATCCTCAATTGTTGGGGAAGCAAACCTGGGGATATGGGGGTGTCTTCCCATGAGGACTATTTCCCGCACAGTAAAGGCAAAATGAATACTGAATTCCTGTGGAACAAGGGCTATCTCTCTTCCCAATTTTCTTCTGGTGTATCCATGTATGTCTTTTTGAAAATATTCAATCATGCCTGATTTGGGAGTTTTATTCCGAACCAGAAGATCGAGAAGGGTTGTTTTACCGCATCCATTCGGCCCCACAATACCATAAAATTTACCCGGCTCTATGGTGAGAGAAAGGTTATGGAGCACCTTGTTTTTCCCGTAACAAAAACCGATATCTTTCATTTGAAATATTGGTTTATTATCCACCCGTTTTTCCCACACGTCCTTTTTTGAAAATATAGCAGAAAAATGGTCCCCCGATGAGAGCAGTCAATACGCCTATCGGTATCTCCCTTGGCAGGACGGCCCTCGTTATGGTATCGGCGCCCAAAAGCAGAATTGCCCCCACCAAAGTGGATGCAGGGATTAACCTTCGGTTATCGGGCCCCGTGAAAAAGCGCATTAAATGCGGTATAATAAGCCCGACAAAACCGATGATCCCGGACACTGAGACACAGACAGCAGTAACGAGCGAGGCCGTGACCAGAAGGATAACCCGTACCTTGCCTGTCTCAATCCCGAGGGAGTTGGCGGATCGATCTCCCAAAGACATGATGTTGAGATCCCGAGCAAAGAAAATACAAACGAGGAATCCCATCAAAACCGTCAGACAAGTGAAGAAGACGTCGGCCCAGTTTTTCGAGCCGAAGCTGCCCATCAACCAGAAGATTATTATGGATACATGTTCATCGGCCGCATATTTTATAAAGCTTATTCCGGCAGACAGGATAGCCGCAACGATGATTCCCGATAGTATCAGATTGTTGGATGAGATCTGTCCATCTGAAGCGGACAGGGTCATGACCACAAAGAGCGTGACCTCAGCGCCCAAGAATGCAAAGACCGGCACCGTATAGACTCCGAAAAAAACCAGATTGAAAAACCTGCCATCCGTCCAAAGGCATGTGCATTTTGGACAAGTTCGTGGTATTCTTCACCGATGATTGTAAGGAGAGATTGCACTGCCACGTGGGTAAACCCTTGATCCATCATCTTGGCGAGGGCCACTTCCACGGAATCCATTCCCTTCCCTTCTTTGGACAGTTTATGGCGGATGATGTGAGAGGTGTACGCCCATCTGACAGGAATGTTCGGGAAAGTACCCTTTACTTTTGTATCTATGTTCTCAAAAGAGACCTGTGCTTCCGGCATGCTTGAACCGAAAGCAACCAGCAAAATCCCCTTTTTCATGGGTTTCTTCTCTCCGTGGCCTCCGGCCAGTACATAAGACCCAAGAAAAACGGTGAAAAGAAGAGTAAGAACAAAAAATGCTGTATTTTTTTTCATGAGTAAATTCTCCTTTCTTGTATCACAATGATCTCTCAGTGATGTCGACATACAATCTTGAATGCTCAGTAGGACGAGAAGGGTAGGGGTCTCATGCCTGGGTTTCTGTCATTTCTCACTTGCCATATTCCACCTCCTTTCCATCGAATGTTTATGGCTCCGGAAAGACACCAAAGGGTCTTTGTTAAGCCGGTGGTTACCGTAGCCCTGTCAACCGCACTGCTTAAAATTATTCATAGCTTCCTCCGGCCCGAAACAAAAAAAATCCCCGGACCGAAATGAATCGATCCGGGGATTTCCCTTTTTTATCTACAAGACCTATACAGGCTGTTTCATGTCCACTAAGATTCAGCCATATATTCTCAGGCAGGTCTTCTGACTTTCGGATCATCCTACTCACCACGCCTTCCCATCCATGCAATAAATGGACAGTGGCTTATTGCGGCTTTCGTACCCGATTATAGCGACGGGCTCGTCCCCGACTTTAACGGGGTTCCCTATTAAGCTCCTGAGGAGCGCCTGAGAAATTTATAGACCCTTGTATATAAAAGACCAAGAGCGATGTCAAGAAAAAATGCTTGAAGCATTTTGTTTCATAATAGAACTCCAGACACGCTCATATACTGAGTTTCACAAGGTCCAGGGGGAGGAATCCGTGTGAGTTGTATATTGTGTGTGATACATCGTCGTAGATTCCGACCGATAACGCGGTGAAATTTGATGTATGAGGATCTATGGATTTTTTCGGCATCATATCCGGGCTACGTTACCCGTTTAATGGAAACAGCATCCAAGGGACAGGCTTCGATACAATCCCAGCATCCCATGCACATGTCCTGAAAAATCATGGGGGATTCAAAGGAACCGTCGATCTGCTTGATCACTTTATGAGTACAGGCTGTAACAGCGGGACAAACCCCGTTTTCAGGGTCGCATTCCGTGGGGTTGCATGTTCCATAGTCAACTACGGCAAAAACTTTTTTAGGTTGCATATTCATTCTTCAGAAAGGGCATTGTATCATCCCTTACTTTGAATCCAGGTCACGGATTGCGGCAATGGAAAAGCTGTTTTTCTTAAATGTCGGCGCGAAAATCTGCAAGATCAATTCCTTTTTTCTGTTATTCTGTTACTCGTGGCCAGAAAAATTCGGAAGGAAAAAATTTTCAATAATATGAAGATATTACACCTTGAGAATGTAAAATTCAAGTCTTATCGGAAAATACTGAAAATGTCTGTCCTTGTCTTCTTATCCACCAGCAGATGTTTTTCCCAACATCAACATGGTTTGGAGCTTCTCAACTATCTTTATTATCTCATCTCCATTGTGGGCCAATTCCAGCGCTTGTCCATGAAGACACGCTTCAACAATCCCGTCGCTGAATGGGATCTTCCCCAAGATGGGAAGCCCTCTGTTATCAAGTTCCCCTTGTATCTTTTTGTACATTGTGTCGGAGCTGACTTTATTCACGACCACACCGGCAAAACGAGCCCCTGCTCCTGATGTCAGGTCCCTGATCTTCTCAGCCAGGTTAATCGATTCAAGAGACGGATCAGTCACTGCAATGACGGCATCGATACTGTTCTCAACGCCACGCCCAAAGTGTTCAATCCCGGCTTCCATATCCACAATGGCGATTTCTCGAGTGCTCAAACAGAGTTTTTTGAGGAATTCCCGACTCAAAGCGCCCATCGGACAGGCACAACCCTCAAGTGACTGCTCGATTTTACCAATGGCGATCAGTCGCTCTTTGTCACTTGCAACTATGTAATCCGCAGGGATGTCTTCCATTCGTATAACATCCTGGAGCAAGACCGACATTTCCGGTTCCGACCGGCCTCGGGTGAACATGGCTATCATCCTGCCCTGAACCTCCTTCTTTCCGCCGATAAAATCCATGAGAGGGCTGGGGCGTCTCTCTAAACCCAACATCCAGTGAATGCCTGAATTGGATTCATCAGAGTCTACAATGATCACTTGCCACCCCTTCTCTTTGAACCCATTTGCAAAGAGAGTAACAAGTGTGCTCTTCCCAGTCCCTCCTTTTCCACAGACAGCTATCTTCATCTCATACACCTCCTGTTTTTTCACGACATGAAGTTCATTTCAAGTTCTTTGTTTAATGGACATTTCCTTTCATCCCTCTCCGTTGAGTTTCAGTTTGTCTTTTAACTTCTTGTGACACATCCATCCAAAAAGACTCCCGCAAATCCCGAAAATAATGCTTATCCCTGTGATGGCTCCGGTCTGTCTTGAAAGGATGTTCCTTTTTGATTTCAGTCCGGCGGCTTGTTTGTTCTTTGATGTACTCATATTGAGGCTTTCATCCACGTTTACTTTCAAAACAAGGCGATGCCCCATTCCGTCGCTGACCACTACTTCCCAATCTCCCATATTATCCGGGCGGAAGAGGAAGCAGCCGTTTCTATCCGTTCTTCCTGTTTGAAAGGGAAGATTCTCTTTTGACGCTGTTATCTCAATCTTCGCATAACTCATGGGCTCGCTGTCATCATACTCAGCTTCCACGAGAAACCCGCTTCCAGAGACGACTTTTCCTCGCACTCCGTGTGTCCACCCATCAACCGGTATTGCCAAGATACAGATGATGATACACATGAAGGAAACAATAGAGTTCATTCAAGACCTTCTTTCCTTTAAAAAACATAAAAAAGTGGCATCCTTCATATTGACACAAAAGGAGTTTTCGCTTTATTTATATCACTCCAGGTTTCGGGTTTCAGGTGTCAGGAGCCGGAAAAAGATATTAAACCTGATTACTGACACCTGTGACCGATATTTAGATATCTATCAGGGGCGACTTACATCACCCAGGAAATTGTTTCCCGCTGAATCTTCCTGAAAAGTAAAAACTGAGATATGAAGGTTGCCAAAAGAATCACATTCGAATTGCTTTATGGCCTGTGCTCAAGGTGGGCTGTCTTGCTCGCTGGTGATACAAAAGCGCCAAACAACCGGTGAACCTGGGGAACCGCACAAGTCCATCCATTTCATTTCACTTCAAATGTAAGTGTACTCACGAATGACTCCACATCACACTCACTTTGATCCGGATATGCTTCTTCATGTTCGGTTTTAATCATCCAAACACCTGAGCTGAGTATCTTTATTCTGCCGTTGCCCTTCTTATCGGTATCTGTGGTATAGGCAAATGTGTTCTTTTCCGTAGAGAATCCTATATACGTTGCATAGATCTTCCCTTTGAACGGTTTGCCTCTCAAAAGCACCTGCAAGGGCATGTAGTCCCCTGCTTTCAGTTCAGCCGGGTTTGCCAACGGAATAATCTCCATGGGATGACTGATGGTGATGTCGGTTTTTCCTTTTTCTTTACCCACGTTGACGATTGCTTTCATACACATATGGGAGTGAGAACACTTGATGATGTTCCTGAGCCCCTTCTTTGAACTCATCTTTCCCCCTTCGGTGGTTTTGGTATAAAAGCCCGCTTTTCTTTTACCGGCGACAATATAGACCCCTTGTTTATTCATGCTTTCATTTGACATGAATTCCACCTCAGAAGAGAGGTTTACACCGTATTCGATCTTTCCCGGTCCAATAATAGAGAGGTTTTCCAAGGCATCTTTTTTCAAGAAACCGTCCAATGGATAATGATGCCCCCAACCTATTGTGATCTTCAAAGCCTCCCCCGGCTCTGGGGCATAGTCTGTAAGATTTATCCAGGGATAATGTGCATTTGCTTCCATACAATGAGAAACAAGAGTGATAATTGTGAAACCAACAACCAACAATGTCTTGATCTGAATACTTTTCTTCATAGCATCTCCTCCATACCTGATTATCAGTGCTCGAACGAAAACTGTCTTTTTCTCTGATCTCTGCGTCAATTAAAAAGAAATATCCATTTTCACCAAAAAAGTTCTTCCCGTGCGGAAGTTGCCATCATCCCCCTTGTCGGAGTCAAAGACATTGTCTGCCTCGAAGGAAAGCTTGGCATTCTCGGAAAGGTACTTGTATATTTTCGCATCAACAACGGTATGTTCATCAATATCCGTTGTGTTGTCCGAGTCTGTGTATTGTTTGCCTATATGTGAAATAAGGGCGCTCACTCCCAGGCCGTATTTTTTCAGTTCGTACCCGGGTGAAAAGGTAACCAAGTGTTTTGGGGTGTATGTCAGCTCCTTGCCGTTCTCTTCGTTTTCCGAGTCAGTGTACGTGTAAGACAGGGAAAGAAATATTTCTTCAGAGAGATATGTCTTACAAAGAAATTCAACTCCCTCCGTATGAGCCTTTTCAACATTCCTGTATTCTTTTAGGGGCAGACCGTTATACGTATCACCGGTATCTTCTCTGACAACCATATCGTCCACATCATTACGAAAATACCCCAGATCGAACATAAATTTCCCATGGAACAGCCATTTTTCCAGACTTGCTGAATACCCTACAGCCGTTTCAGGCTTCAGGTCAGGGTTCGACTTGCAGTAATAATCACCGTGTCTGTATGGGCTGCTGTAATAGAGTTGACGAATTGTAGGAGACTTAAATGCTCTGCCTGCCGAGGCTCTCAGGAGGGTATCTTCAGAAAACTTATACATCAGGCTTAATTTTGGATTCACCTCGCTTCCAAAGGCGGAATGATCGTCATAACGGAGACCTCCGACAATGGTAAAGGCACTGAAGAGAGTGATTTCATCCTGGATATACAAACTGGACGTTTCCACATCCTCTTCAATGTCAACAACACTGCCGTCATCGTTTTCTATCATGTAATCGATTCCCTGTATTTGAGTCTCCCCACCCATTGTGAGAATATTCCAATCGGTGGAATACCATGTGTATTGCAGCTCAACCTGGTCATACCCCACATCACCTCGCTTATAGCCGTACGAGTAACCAGGATAACCATGGGTGAAATCCCATACATATGTATATCCTTTGAGAGAAAAGAAATGATTCTTCCCCGGTCTCAAATCAATTCCAGAGGAGATGCGCCAGCTCTCCTCTTGTCGGCTGTCCATCTCCTCATAATCACTCAGTTCATACTTCAGGTAGAGTTCCACGGTCTCGCTCAGGTCACCATTCAGTTTCCCCATAAAAGAGTGACGATCTGATTTGATCGGGTCTTCTCCTATGTCCTCGGCACTGTCATTACTGTAATGAAGCAGGTAGCCAAAACGGTCTGACATCTTGTCTCCATAGGAGACATATGTATTGGCGATATTTCTACTGTGGCCATCGTCTGAAGGGTGTGTTACAGTGCCGCCTTCCCTTTTTTCTTTGATCTTATACCAACCATAGGCTGTACCGGCGCTTCCTGTAGCCTTTTCAGGGGTTTTCTTGGTGATGATATTAATGACCCCGGCCATGGCATCACTTCCGTAGAGTGCTGAACTTGGGCCTTTCACCACCTCGATTCTTTCGATCATATCCACTGGGATCTGGTTGAGTCCGATCCCATACTCACCCATACCGCCGCTCTGGCCGCAACCCATAGCCCTTTGTCCGTCAATGAGGATCAGGCCGTAACCGTCATTGAAATTCAAGCCCCGCAGTTTGGCCCGCCATGTGTATGTTCCGAATACATCATCATGAACGGACACCTGAACCCCGGGGATATTCTTGAGAACATCCATGGCGTTTTGTGCATTGGTTCGCTCGATGTCTTCTTTGGTAATTACTATAGTCGCTACAGGGACATCTTTTAAAGTATGGGGAGTTTTCGTGGCGGTCACCACCACCTTTTCCAAATGAATAACATCTGCCTCCTCAGCCCAGCCTCCACCGGACAAAACAAGACTCATGAAACTCACGAGGACAACACTCAATTTCACATGCTTCATCAAATCATTTTCTCCTTCCTGTTTTTTACATAGTAACTGATTGCAGGAGAACATAAAAGAAGGACACGGAAACTCCTATTGACAGCACATTCTTTACCTGGTACAAAATAAAAGGATCCGGTAGAATCTTCTGCCGTGTTCCCGGGAAGACGGCCTGTAAACCTTGGCCGGGTCGGGCTGCCTTCCCTCCCTCTCTTCTCCTTGTTCTCTTCCGTCAGCCCCTGTACAGGGGATACTCCGGAATAGGTTTTTTCTTATTCACCACCTCCTCTCTAGAGTGGTCATTCGTCATCAGTCATTTGTTATTTATTGTTCAGGTACAAGTATGCGATCTGTGTGGTGAGCCAAGCATCCTGCTATGTAAACGTCTATCTATAGGCATATAAGCAACTCTTTCTCTTCACACATCTTCACTTTTTGCCTTTGATGCGCTGTATCTTTGTGCCTGACTGAACAGTTACATTTGTTGTGAAATGATGATATTCTCTTTTGATTTGATCACTGACAACGGGAACTGAAAACCGACCACTGAAACATTACAAATCACAATCCGCTTCCAATATGATTCTGTGATCCAGCAGGTGCATCTCTTTGATACGCGCTTTTACTACCTTTTGCTCACCAAATAGACTCTGCAAATAGATTCCACCCTTCTCAGGCCTGAGTATATTTACCCCTTCCATAAGAAGCTCTTCTTTTCCTTCGCCTGTGTTGAGATACGCATTTGCTTCGCACATGATATTTCATCCTTTCTTTTTTGATCAGAATTTAACCTAAGTTAAAGTATGATTCACCACGAAGTTTTGTTGTGAGGTGAATGACCATGAAATAAATATTGGCTTCAAGTCAATTCAAATACAATAGTGATCTCAAGTGTGAGATCACCGCCTGAGTAGCTGTTCGGTGGAGGAGGGAAGGGCGCCGCTTCACATACGGCCCCAAGAGCGGCCCTGTCCAGAATCTTGTGGCGGGATGATTCAACAAGTGTAACGCCCTTGAGTTTCCCCTCCCTGGTAATGGCAAAGCGCAAAGTGGCGGCACCCTCCACATGCCTTGCTTTAGCTGAATGGGGATACTTCTTGAAACGCTCTATACGAAGACGAATCATTTCCAGATAATCTTCGGGTGCTTTATAGTCATAGCTCGGAGTGAAATGAACGGGTTGCCAATCGGACACGGCAGTCCCCGAGACTTCCGGGATCACAGGCCGGTTTCCTGGTTCTTCTATTGCGTCAGGGAGGAGATTTGCCGTGGGTTCTTTCCTCATCGGACTCAAATCAGGTTTGGGATGTGTTTTTACCGTATGCTTTTTTATTTCATTGGAAAGCTCCGGGACCTCTGTGCGACGTCTTGGTCTAGGTATGTTTCTGCGACTCTGTTCTGAAGTATCCTGCAATGTCAGCTCTATACGGGTAAGGAGATGTGATCTGTAAAGTCCTGAAACATGCACAAATATAACAAGGTGTATGCCTACGGAAATTCCAATCAAACCGCGCAATAACCAGTTGGTTCTTATGTGAGACATGGATTCCATGCCTAGAAGTCCTTCTCCGTGGCGAGACACAGCTTGCCTGCTCCGGCTGCTTTGGCTATGTCCATGACCTTCACCACCCTGTTAAGCATTACAGAGCGATCGGCCTTTACAACCACCAGTTTATCCTCTCTCCCGTTGATCATATCTTTGAGATGATCAAAGAGCCGTGCATGGGCAACCTCTTCCCGTCCTATAAAAGCCCTGCCTTCCCTGTCCACATATACGGTGATCTCCATCTCAGTACGAGGCGCGGATGCTTTGGCTTGGGGCAATTTCACCTTTATCCCTTCGTCGCTTATGAAATTGGTTGTCAGGAGGAAATAGACCAAGAGGAGAAATATAATGTCAAGGAGGGCGATCAAAGGGACCTCAACTTCAAGGCGTGGTCTGGGTTTAAAATGCTCTATCATCAGCCCCCCCTTTGTACTCTTTTACTCAATGCCTTCATAAAGGTAACGGCCCCGTCCTGCAACTGGGCCTGGAAGCCGTCAACACGGCCTGAAAGATAACTATGGCCCACCATGGTAGGCAGGGCTACGGAAAGTCCCAGCGCCGTGGTCAACATGGCCTCCCATATCCCGCCTGCGAGGACGGCGGCATTGACCTTTCCCCCCATCTCCTGTATAACCATGAATGCCTTGATCATACCGATAACCGTTCCCAGAAGCCCTAATAGAGGGGCAATATTTCCGATAGTAGCCAGGACCTGGAGATAACGGGAAAGATCTCGCACCTCTTCATCGGTGGTATGAACAATGACCGTCTCAAGGGTATCTCTGTCCTGGTCCTTCACATCGAGGGCATGTTTCAAAACCCGGGCCATAGGAGAATCGCTTCTTACAACAACGTCAACGGCCTTTTGGTCCTCCCCTGATATTATGTATCGGCTTGTTGTTTCCACAAGGCCGGAACCCCGAATATGAATCCTTGTAAAGCGTATCAGCCTTTCCAGAAAAATGGCTAAGGCCAGCACCGAACAAAAAAGGATGGGGATAACCAGAATACCCCCTTTTGCTAGAAACTCGATCATACTATCTGGCCTCCAGAATCTATCATTTCTAAGGATTCGTTTTTAAAAATCCGAAATTAGAATATCGAAACCCGAAACAAATCCAAAATCTAAATATCGAATGTCATAAATCTATTCACTCGTGCGCCGAATTGATCCGAATATCTTCAATGTCCGGTTTCCCATCAAGATTTATATCTCTTTCCCTTTTGACCAAGGCCTCGGCTTCATCGTATTCCTCCCATAGGTCCGGATGGCCGTCTTTATTGGTATCCTCTTCCACTCTCGTCACTCTTCCCCTTTCATAGTAATACCGTACATCAACCATACCGTCACCGTCGTCATCCCTCTCAGCCTTTACAGCCTCTTCTCGCGTGTTGTAAAACCATGTCAAATTCATGTGACCGGTATTGCAATCATCTTCCTGACTCTTGACCAGTCTTTCATATTCGTCATAGTACTCCCGCACCTCGGGTTTCCCATCACTGTTCCCATCTATCTCCTTCAGTCTCAATTTACCGTCTTTATAAGAATAACGGGCCTCCGGCCTGCCGTTCAGATCAGTATCAATCTCCACAACCATAGACCACTCAGGACGGTTGAACCACTGGGAGGTTTCAAAACGGCCGTCAATGTCTCTGTCGAGCAAGACCTGTCTCTTCTTCCCGTTTTCATAGAAGACCTTAATACTCACGCGTCCGGATCGATTTTCATCCTTTTCTATCCTTCTCAGATTGCCGTTGCGGTAATATTGCCAGGTATCCATCTTTCCATCCCGGTCGGCGTCCGTTTCCACAATCTTCTTCAATCCCTGGTCGTCGAAGTGCACTATGAGATCGGGCTTTCCGTCTCCGTCTCCGTCTGACGTTTGGAGACTCGGTTTGCCTTTTTTAAAAAGGATTACTGTGTCCATAGACCCGTCCCCGTCAGAATCGTAATTCTCTCTATACGGTTGACCGTTCCCATAAAAACGGATTCTGTCAATCCTGCCGGTATGATGGATATCATCCTCAATCTTTTCTGGATAGCCTGCAGAATCATAATGGATAAAATTATCCTTCCTCCCGTCAAAATTGGTGTCACTCTCCCGATAAACGGGTCTGTCCTCTCTAAATCGAATCAGTATATCAAACCGGCCATCTTTGTTCTCGTCTTTCTCCTGTTCAACCGGTTTGCCGTCCTTGAACCGTGTTATAGTCTCGAACTTGTCGTCACAGTCGGCATCCCTTTTTTCGTGGTATAATCGACCTCTGTTGTACCTCCTAGTAACTTCCAATTTCCCGTCGCGGTCTTGATCGTGGAAGCTCTCCTGAGGATTCCCCTTCTTATCATACATCACGACCTTTTCCGCTTTGCCGTCGGAATCCTCGTCTACCCGTCTCTCAAAGAGTATACCTTCCCTATAACTTTCCCGGACATTTATCTTCCCGTCTCCATTCGTATCCACAGTAGCCGAGACAAGTACCCCGTCTTTGAACATGCGAATACACTCAAACTTCCCGTCATTATTTGTGTCCGTCTCCATTGTTACAGGATGTTCCTGAGGATCAAAACAGATGATCTTGTCCACCTTACCTGAATTGTCCGAATCACATTCATGTCTGATTCTTTTTTTATCTTTGAAAAAATCCCATGTGTCTGTTTGTCCATCTTGATCCTTGTCCGCCTCTATCTTGACCAGTATCCCGTTTTCGTAGAATTGAAACCGATCCATTATTTCGTCTGAATCGCTGTCGACCTCAAGTTTCACAAGTTCTCCCTTGTCATCAAGATGGGCGATACGATCTATTTTTCCGTCTTTATTTACATCCCTCTTTACGGTGTCTGCCATAGACATTCCTGTGGAATGGGCAATAAAGAGGATCATGAAGATCAATATGCAATAGTATCGAGAGAAAAAAGAAAGCATAAAAAAAGCCACGAAGCCCGGTTTCCTGATTTCAATCAGGGTCGCAGACCTTCGTGGCCTTGTTCGTCTTTCCGTTGTGTCGGCAAAAAAACTCTATACCTTCAATTGAGGTTCTGAGTTTCAGGTAAAAATGCGTTCTTTTCACAACCCGTTTACGAACTCTTCAATGAGTTCCATTATCGGACTGTTCGAATCGTGTTCCCCGTCTTCATGATAACGCCTTGAGAGCTGACCGTATCCAGCATCTTGCCGTCTTTAATTCTATGTATATACTGAGTGGTTCTCTCCAGGAATTCCCGGTCATGAGAAATGATAATATAAGAGAAGTCGCTGTTGGAATTCAGGAAGTCTATTATTCTCTCAGTGGTCTCTTCGTCGAGGCCTGTTGTCGGTTCATCCAGGAGCAGCACTTCAGGTTTCATGGCGATGACCGTTGCAAGGGATACAAGTTTTTTCTCGCCTCCGGAAAGATTATAGGTGACCCGGTCCTCAAAACCGGTCAATCCCAGAATATCCAAGGTCTCTCTCACGATTTCCCTTGCTTGATCATGCGTCTTTCCAAGGTTAAGGGGGCCGAAGGCAATGTCTTCAGCCACAGTGGGGCAGAACAACTGATCATCTGCATCTTGAAAGAGAAAACCGATTCTTTCTCTTACTTCCCTGAAATCGGATTCTTTGTCTCTTTGTTTTCCGAGTATTTCAATCTTCCCGTCATGAGGTTTCAAAAGCCCCATGATGATGTGAAAAAGCGTCGTTTTTCCGCTCCCATTGGCGCCCACTAGACCAACCCTCTCCCCCCGGGAGAATGTAAAACTGAATTTGTCAAGCACGTTCGGTCTCGAAGGATATCCGAAGATGATTTCTTCAAGATGAATCAAGCTATTATTCGTCCCCATTGTAGAATCACCAGTCCTATGATGTAGAGTGTCATGACGGACCCGGAAACCATGTCTGATTTTTTCAGTTCGAAGTGGTCCAGCATCCAGAATTTTCCTTTAAATCCTCTGCAAAGCATGGCATCATATACCCTCTGTGAGCGATCATAACTTCTCAAAAGGAGAATCCCCACAAGATAGGCATAGGTTCTGTATGTATGCATATTTGTTTTGGGTGTAAAACATCGTATCTTCATTGCATGAGTCAACTTGAGATACTCAAGATGTATTACGTGAATATAACGATAACAGAAAAAGAATATATGGATCAATTTTTCCGGTACGTACAGATGTTTGAGGGCGTGAACCAAGGTTGTAATGGAAGATGTTGCCAGAAGCACGATCGATGCGAGGATGATGGCATTTGATTTTATTGTAATCATCGATGCATATACTGTTCCCTCCCAGGATGCCGTCAATGGGCCAATGGAGAAAAACGGCTTTCCAGGGTATGTGAAGGGAAGAAAAATCCATAAAAGAAAGATGAAACCATTTACGATCAAAAGACGAAAAAGAACCTTCTTCATGTTCAGCCGCGCGATTGCAACCAACACAACAGGAAAGAACAGACCACAGAGCAATACCGGGAGTTTGTCTGAAACAGCAATAACTATGGCATACGATACCGCAATAAGGATCTTCATCCGTGGATCCAGGCGATGTATATATGAATCACCCGAGGCAAACTCTTCCCCGATCATAAAACAACCTTTCAATAATATGGGTTTCTACGGTGAGTCTGAACGACTCCCATTTGTTTTATACATGATGTGTTCCCAATTCCAGACTCTGATAACCAAAGACTGAAAACTGCCAACTGATGACCAATAACTATCCTTGCCTTCTGCTTTTAAAATACATCACAATCCCCATAATACCGAAGATATACCCGATCCCCCCCACGACTTCGGAAAAGGATATCCTTTTTTCCTGGGATTTTGCAAGCAGTTTCGTCATTGGTGTCAATTTCTTGTCCAGGGCGTTCTCCACGATCGATTGGATCTGTTCCACATCCATTTGTACAGACTGTTTGCCTGTCCGCTTGCCTTCCTTAAAGGGCTGTTTGGTCGACGTTTCACTTTGTGAAGAGTCATTCCTTTTCTCTTCAATGACTTGAGAAAGTTCACTCACCGGGACTGTGTATTCTGCCCGGTGTCCCATGCTGGCCGTGAGAACAAGTTGCAGATCAGTTTTCATGGGAACCTTAAAAGAAAATTCACCCGCTTCATCGGTCTTTCCTTCCACTAACATGTTTCCTGCAGGGTCAAACACTTCAATCTTTGAATGGACGCATTTTCTTCCATCATTAAAATAGCTTTCTGTAAAGACAGTATCTCCTTCCACGTAAGCAAAAATATTCACTTTATGAGCCTGGGTATTTGACCATGGTATAAATAGAAGAACAAACAAAAACATGAACATTAACCGGACCTCATACAATTTTAGACGTCCTTTTATCATACTATCCTTTTTCATGCTGCTCTCCCAGTATTTCCGGCCTGACTCTCCTTAAGAATCCCACACAGAATGCAGTCAATATCCCTTCGATGATCATCACAGGAAAGTGCGCGACCAGGGTAAGTTTGGCCACCTGAATAAAGGATTCCCCGGCAAAGATTAAAGAGGTCGCCACCATAATACCACCCAGTAACACAGCCACAAATCCACATCCAAAAGCACACGAGATTGATGTCATTGTGTTTTTGTGATTCACCCCATGACTGAACAGATAAAAACAGACGATTGCCGGGAAAGCCATATTGAATGTATTGACACCGAGGGTGGTAATTCCCCCAAACTGAAATAGAATCGCCTGGAGCACTATGGCGACAAGTATTGCAGGAAATGCCGCAAGACCAAGTAAGAGACCCGTCATCCCATTCAAGATGAGATGTACACTCGATGGCCCTATGGGAACATGGATCAATGAAGCCACAAAGAACGCAGAGGACATGATCGCAACTTGAGGGATCTTTTTATTTTCAGTCTTTTTCAGTCCCACACCGACTGCCAGGGCAGTGAGAGCTGCACCGGTTATCAGAACCGGTGCAGTCAATATGCCTTCTGAAATGTGCATATATTCTCCATCTATTTCATATCATGCGTCTTTACCCAAAGCACGGCGCCTATTTCAACGGATTTGGGTTTGTCTTCGTGCGCTATTTTTTTATCATCTTCATTGAGAGCTGCAAACCCCCACCATCCTGCCCTGGGCATCGCATATGTAAAGACACCGTTTTTATCGGCTTTTATAACCTGGGTGATCATTGGATCTGCGGGCCATGTTACGTCACCTTCTTCATTGTAGTATTCCACTTCAATTTCTGCAAAGGGTACAGGCTTCCCTTTGACCTTCACAATACCCTGAAAGATATTGCCGGTCCATAGACCGTACGGCCTTGTAAGAGGCACGATTTCCGTTCGAAGTCCCACTTCTTTGTCCCAGCCTTCCTCCATTCCCATGGAGTTCACAATCACCTTTGTGTAGTGAACGATAAAACAATCTTCCGCAGGCTCCCAATAGGGCTGAGGTTCCACATAGAATATGTGGTCGCCCGGCCGCTTTATCTTATAATTCGTTTTCCAAGTGGAAAGACCTTTCACTTTTTTTTCTTCGATTGTATTGAGCAAGTCGGTTGTTTTCCCCTGTAGGATGACGCCGAATTTGGCAGGTTTTGCCATGTTCATGTAATGACCTTCCATAGGATGTATGAATTTGATATCCAGAGAAATACTTCTCTCTTCCGATTGCATCACCATGTCATCGGAAGGAATCACCATGCCGAAATGGGCCAGAGCCATATGAAAACCACTCGAAAAGAAAAATATCACAGCAGCTAACATTACCAATACAGTAACTTTATTGCATTTCATTTTTACCTCCTTACTTTTTCCTATTGTAGCTTTTATTCTTATATCACATTTGCGCAATGGCTCAAGGGGCTTCACTCCATACGATTAAATCCAGGATTTCAGTGGAGGGAGTTGTGTCAATCCTGGAAGCCCCCCGAGCCCTGGAGGGACTGTCTCTAGAATTCTATAGCCAGTTGGCATGTGAAAAGGTCCCTTTTGTCGTCATTTTCAAATTCTCCATGAAGATACTCAAAGGCCAGTGAAGTGTTCTCAAAGAGGCCAACGAGAACGGCTGCGCCATACTGCTTTTCAGGAAGAAGATTGTATGTGTCGTCACTTCCTTCATAACGAACCGCGGCCTCTAACTTTTCCGAAACTGCATAGGCAAGTTCAAGGTTCCATGCTCTTGGCTGGAACTTTTCTCCAGGAGCCAACCCCAAATCACTCCCTTCAAAGTCCTCTGTGATTCCTACGTATTCAACCTCCATGAAGAACCTTTCCATAACTGAGGCATTCAAAAATGCGCTAAATCCGGCGAGATAGTCCTTTATTTCCATTGTCCCGAAATCATCTTCCAGAGCACCCTGAATACCGTCACTGTCTGCAATATTGGATATGTAAGATGCTCCCACAGCAAGACCGAGGCCCGACACCGCTTCTTCAGGGAGGTTCAAGACGGCACTGAATACATATCCGTCTATATGGTCATCTTCTTCACCGGTTTCATTAATATCGCCATTGAAAACCGCAAAGCAAATGTCCAATAATTCATTTGCGAATCCTACTTTAACAGCGCTTTCTCTCGTCTCTCCAAGTTCCAACGTCAATGGGTCGCTTATAAAATGGCTTTCAAAACGGCCAAAGGGGACATATATCTTCCCTGCATTGAGATAGAGAGGCATTTCGTCTTCTCCATCTATTATGATAAATCCTTCATCCAACACAACGTCTTCGTCGTCTTCATACAAAAAAAGTACATGCCCTCTAATGTGCTTTGCAATGGCAGCATCAACGCCCAATTCCACTTTTGCCAGGACAATATCACTTGAACTTGCATCAGTCTCCACAGGATTATTAAAATTAAAATCCTCATATCCAACCTCAACCTCTATGAGACCGCTTAGGGTTAGCCTATCTGCCCAATTTTCCAGAGTATCTTCCTTCATATGTTCTTCAATCCTGCGGACCCTGTCCGCCAATCCTTTTACACTATGGTAATGTCTTGTTTCCTCTGTCTGTGATTCCATGGCGAGCTTAGAGTCAAACGTCTCCCCGCTAAAAGTTGTCTGTGTTCCCGAAGATATACTCAAACCAAAGATAGCTGTAAATATCAAAACACCCTTCCGAACTATTTTCATCACCCTCTTCTCCCGATTTAGCGATCTTTAAAACCATTAATAAGTTGAGTGAAATGCAACAATAATTTTCAAGTCTTATCAACGCCTTTTTGTTGCGAATGCCCTTTATATCACCCCCATTTCCAATAAAAATAAAAAGGCCACTGAGACCTAAAGCCCTGATTTCAACCAGGACCAAAGGCCTTCGTGGCCTCATTAGCATCATGTTATTATGTAAAAAAACAGGGAGTATTCTTTCTTTCCCAAATCCCTTTGGGTAAAGATGGCATGGCTCTTCTGAACCACTCTCTTAACCAGAACTATTCGTCATTATAAATATTACAGTCACAATGTCAAGGAATTTTTTCGAAGTTCGTTTTTTCCGTATTTCTTCCTGAGGGGTCCCTTCTTTATCTTTCCACTGGCCGTTTTTGGAAGTTCGTCTACAAAGATTACTGATTTCGGAATCTTATATTGAGCAAGTTTTCCTCTACAGATTTCTATAGCTTCTCTTTCTTTCATAGCCCGCCCTTTTTTAAGGGCGATGATTGCTTTGCCTACCTCTCCCCATTCCTCATCAGGGACTCCTATTACGGCCGCCTCAAGAACATCAGGATGAGCTGCATAGACCTTTTCAAGCTCAGCCGGATAGACGTTCTCTCCACCACTGATAAACATGTCTTTCTCCCTGTCTACGATGTATACATACCCATCGTCATCAACCTTTGCCAGATCCCCGGTATGCAGCCAACCATTCTTTATCGTCCTTTCCGTCTCTTCAGGATTATTCCAATACCCCAACATTTGAATAGGGCCTTTTACAATGATCTCACCGATTTCTCCCGGCATGACATTGTCTCCCCGCTTGTTTATAACTTTGACATCACCGTGGAAGACCGGAAGTCCAACTGATCCTGCTTTTCGAATGGAATCCTCCTCCGACAGCCAAAGCATTATGGATGTCTCCGTCTGACCGAATACCTGTCTTATGGGAATGTTTTTCTTCTGGTATTCTTTGATGAGGGAAAGGGGACATGTCTCTCCCGCTGTCAGACATGTTCTCAGGGAGCTGAGGTCATAACTCTCCATGTCTGTTTTCTTCAGTATGAAGTTGAGCATCGTAGGTACAGCCATCATAAGGGTGATCTTATATGTGTCAATGAGTCGTAATACTTCTTCAGGATCGAAGTGCCTCTGGATGACTGCCGTTCCTCCTTTGTAAAGTATGGGTACAGCCGTTATATTGAGACCGCCCGAATGAAAAAGAGGCATTACTACGAGCATTCTGTCGGATGAGCGGATATCAAAGTAGATATCTGCATTGAATGTGTTGTAAAATGTCTTTTTTTGAGACAGAAGCGCTCCTTTGGGTTGTCCCGTGGTTCCGGATGTATACATGATCATCTGGGGGTCTTCTTGTGTAACCTCTTCTTTTGCATGAGGTTCAGTCGCTGGATAAAGTGTGATCAATTCCTCGTAATCAACCGCCCATTGAGGAGTGTCTCCACCAATCTGTATAAAATTCCCTTCTTTTACCGGGATATTCGACCGTATGGAATCTACGATTTCAGTGAAATCAGAATTATATATAAGCATCTCTACATTGCAGTCATGCAACATATAAATAAGTTCAGGGCCAGCCAATCTGAAGTTCAATGGTACGAATATAATGCCTAATTTCGCTGTTGCAAAGTAAGCTTCTAAAAATTGATGACAGTTATACAGAAGAGCTGCTACCCTGTCACCCTTTTTCATTCCCTGAGTAGCCAAACAATGAGCAAGTTTGTTGGTTCTTTCATTAACTTTCTTGTAAGTGAATTCTTTCCCTTCAAAGAAGATAGCCGTTTTGTCAGAAGAAAGAACCGCTCGCTTTTTTATCCAGTCACCAACATTCATCTGTAAGCCTTTGAAGATTCTTCCGTCAATGAAGAATTTCCATATGTATTCATCAGTTTGTGCTTTCAAAATGCCTGTTTTTTCAACCTCATTATACATGTACAAGATGTTCTGTAAAGAGATTATATCATATGATGATGAGATTCATCATTTTATTACCAATGGTCCTCATTTCTGGATGGACACAAGTTAGGATTTCATGTGAATTATCAAAAAGGCTTGAACTATAAAGGAAAATGTATTAGTATGCTTCCTTTAAGATGTAATCAAGGTACAACTATGTGATAAGATGAGAATTTTTAATAAGAAAGAGGAATTATATGGATATCATTAAAGCTGTAGAATCGAGAAAGAGCATCAGAGCGTACACGAATAAACCAGTGCCCAAAGAGATGATAGACGAGATATTGAATATATCTGTCCGGGCACCTTCAGCTCTCAATACACAACCGTGGGAATTTGCCGTTATCGCGGGAGATGTGCTGGAGAAGATAGGGCAAGAAAATGTAAAAAAGATCGAAGATGGAAGTATGCCGAACCCTGATGTTGCTCCGGTTACGTATGAAGGGATTTATAAAAAGAGGCAGGTCACTCTTGGTAAGACGCTCTATGGACTCTTGGGCATAACAAAGGAAGATAAGGGAAAAAGGATGGAATGGACAAAACAGGGATTTCGGTTTTTTGGAGCGCCTGCTGCCATCATTGCATACTGTGATAAATCCTTAAGTGAAGGGCACAGCATGTATGATGTCGGAGCGGTGGTACAAACGATATCTCTTGTGGCATTAAATTATGGACTGGGAACATGTATTCAGGGGCAGGGCATCCTTTTTCCCGATGTGATTCGAAAACATACAGGCATCCCCGAAACGAAGAGACTCATCATTTGTGTAACTCTAGGATACCCTGATAAGGATTTTCCTGCTAACAAGCTGGTTACTGAGAGGGTTCCTGTGGGGGAGATCACACAATGGTTCGGATTTGAATAAGGAGATAATGATTGCCGCGATATCGCGGCAATCATTATGTGC
>JAXHSZ010000039.1:0-10651 GCA_034190725.1 Thermodesulfobacteriota bacterium | reverse complement strand
CCTTTGTTGTCTTTTGTCTTGGTGACATTATGTCCTTCTGTAGACCCTGAATTAGGATATCTCTCCCTTCATCATCTGCGTATAGTAATCCTGTCCATTATGAATAATTCTATATATCACCTTTTCTTTCTGTAAATCCCTCAAACATTTAATTATCTCATTCACATGGACGCCCAGAGTGTCTGTGATGTCGGCAATGGTGACTGCACGACGTTTTGTAAGGTTGACTATCGTCGATCTCACTTCTTTTTTGTTGTTTTTCATCTTATTACCGCGAAGTTCACCTATTAGTTTGCATTTTACCCCAATAATGGTCTGTATTCTCTGTAACTCGGTCATAGATAGAGCAGTAGCAAAATCTTCCGCTGGAGGACGAACAACCGAATTGATATGAATTTCTTGGGGATGTATTTCTGAAATCACTGTTTTTATCTTCTGGACTTCATCCCAATGATCATTCAATCCCTTAACAAACATTATTTCAATCCATACTTTTCCACGAAACTCACTCACAAAAGAATGCACCCCCTCAATGATCCGATTCATCCTCAATGAATCGTGAGGACGATTTATCTTGGCAAATACTCCTTCAGATACAGCATCCAGGGAGGGAATCACAAGGTCGGCTGAATATAAAGCCCTTCTTACATCTCTCCTGTAAAGTAAAGTTCCATTAGTCAAAACAGCAACGGGTATGTTTGACATCCCTTTTATGGCCTCAATAATTTCTTTGATGTTGGAATTCAAAGTAGGTTCACCAGAACCGGACAGAGTGATATAATCTATCTTCTGTCCTTGATGCAAAATATGATCTAACTCGAATAGAATATCCTTTGTTATTCCATATCTTTGTCTCCTTATTGTCTTTTTGGGAGTTCCACCGAGTTGGCAGTACACACAGTTGAGGGTGCATGTCTTAAAAGGAACAATATCTACCCCCAATGAAAAGCCGAGTCTTCGTGATGGTACAGGGCCAAATATATAATGAAATTTCATTTTTCCAGAATCCCTCACATCTTATTTTTTATATCTATTTCTCTTATTTTGCAACAAAAAATGCTCTATAGTTGGTAGTATTGTAAAATTCCCATGCTTCAATAACGTTACATTTATTTCATACTACTGTATAAGCATCTGAAGGTCTGTGCAATAAAAATCCAACAGAATCAACTCTCATATTTAAGTGAGATTTTATGTCTGATCGAATAAAACCGTAAAAATGAATACGTATCTTTTCTTGAGATTTTGTGATTAAAGAGTGAATAAAGATGATTTGCAAAGGAAATAATGGTAAGAATTTGAGCCTGCCCTTAGCCAAGGCTTCTGCCATGAAGGGTGGGATATGGATTACGAATTCTTTACCTGATAAAAGACTGATTTCAAATATCTCTTGGGCTCAAAGATCGGACAGACACCTGTGAGGTATTCAGATGCGCCGATTATTAAATAACCGTCCGGTTCAAGGATGGTTGATATCTTCGTAAAGAGTTTTTTTCTCTCCTCAAGGTTGAAATAAATAGCCACATTCCTGCACAATACAATATCCCATTTGCCAAAGGAATGAAAAGAATCCATAAGATTATGCTTTTTGAAACTGGCCATTGCCCTTATTTCATCCTTGATTCTCCATGCATTATCTAAAGGTGTGAAGTATTTTTGCAATTTAGCCTTTGGAAGTCCCCGTTCGATCTCAAATTTGTTGTATTTACCATAACTTGCTTGAGTAATTGCATCATCGGAGATATCGGTGCCGAAAAGTTTAATTCTATATCCCTTCATATCTTGCAATAGCTCTTTTAATGTTATTGCAATGCTGTACAACTCCTGCCCTGTAGAACATGCAGCGCTCCAGATACGGATCCCAATTGGTACTGAATTGGAGCTTCCCCCTGACCTCTTGTCGATGAGATCAGGCAAGATCTTGTGTTGAAGAAGTTCAAATGGTGAGTTGTCACGAAAAAAAAGGGTTTCTCTGGTAGTAATAGCATTTATTATCTTTTTTTCAATGGACTTACTGGCATCAGACTTGACTTTGTAATAGAGTTCACTGTAAGATGAGCATCCCAGCTTCTCAGCCAGCTTGCCAAGTCTGTTCTCAATAAGATATGCTTTATTTTGATCGAGTACAATACCGGTTATGTCCGCCACATATTTAGACATAACTTTCACTTCATCAGGGGTTATTTTCAGCATTTCCTCTTCCGTTATTGGTTGTGTGTTGCCGGTTTTTTGATGGCAACATTTTTTATTTCTTTTTGAATTTGAGTTTCACATAATACGACTTGAAATGATTGAAGGAAACATTTAGATAATGAGATATCAATTTTTTACAGTACGTACTATCTCATCTGCGATTCGGTTGAGGGGTGCGATCACATCTACGACTCCAGCATCGATTGTTTCTCTGGGCATACCGTAAACCACGGATGTCATCTCATCCTGGGCGATGACAGTCGCTCCATTACGTTTCATAAGTTTTGAACCCAGGGCACCATCGGAACCCATACCAGTCATAATAACCCCAGTGGCCCGACCTACATAATGTTGTGCTATGGACCTGAAGAGGTAATCCACTGAAGGTCTACAGTTGTGTTCAGGAGGATCATTCGTAATTCTCACAATCCTTGTTTTTCCATCAGCAGCAGCTACAACTTTCATTTGCTTGCCTCCTGGGGCAATAAGAACAGTATTGTCGTGAATTGTCTGACCGTCAACCGCTTCTCTCACCTCCATTGAACACTTTGAATTAAGGCTATTAGCAAGGGATTTCGTGAAAATGGGAGGCATGTGTTGTACAATCAACACTGGTGCACCAAGATTGGATGGAAGTCTTGGGAGCATCTCAGCAAGGGCATTGGGCCCTCCAGTTGAAACACCGATCCCCACAATCTCAGATTTTATTCCCGCTTTACGGGCAATGCTTCTCATGCGTTTCACTACGCCGGCAGAATCAATGATTTTTTTTCGGGTCATACTTTTTTCAGATTGATGACTTGTTTCTCCTTTTAATATACTCCTTATCTCTTTATGGCGTGAAAAAGCTTTCATCATAGGAGTCAAAGCGCTGCTTATCGTCTTCCTATTGTCCGCCATAGTTCCATCCTGAGGTTTTGGGATGAAGTCGAAGGCTCCAAGCTCCAATGCTTTGAGGGTAATATCTCCACCCTTTTGTGTAAGAGTGCTGAGCACGATGGCCCCAACATTCGGAAATTCTTTTCTGATCTGTTCTAATACTTCAAGCCCGTTCATCTCAGGCATCTCAATGTCCAGAATGAGAAGATCCGGTTGAAGTAAAGAAATTCTGGAGAGAGCGATCTTGCCGTTGTTGGCAGTTCCTACGACTTCGATATCAGACAGTTCTGACAAAACATCACTTACAATCTTTCTAAAGACGATAGTATCATCAACAACGAGAACTCTCAGACGCTTTCCATCTGTCATTTGTCCATCATCTCTCTTTCTCTGTAATATTCATTTCATTTGAGAAGACAATTCTTTTCTACTCTGAAAATGAACACAGAAATTTTATACTTGCTTTATCTTCCTTGATTTTTTTGTTGTGAATATACTTTTTGAGATAATAGCTATCAGTACTTCACATTCATTCAAAAGGGGGCAAATTCGGTCGGGTTGCATCAATGAGGCTTTTTCTATGACTTTAAGCCAATATCTTGATTCTTTTAGCTCTTCTAAAATGATTCCCAACTTAAGTATGAAATCCACCTTAGATTCAGCACTTCTTGCCTGCTCATAATAGACTCCAGGAGATGTGCCAAATCGAAGCAATTTCAAACTGAGGTGATTGCCCGTCATATCCCTTGGGAGTTTTCTGACGAGCTTTATTATACTCACAGTGAAGTCAAGTAATCTGTCACTCAGCTCTTGGTTTTTTGACTGATTCCCATAGGATTTATCCATGGTCAATCATTCTTTCAAATGAATCGTAATCTTAAAACATGCTGAATGGATAAATTCTTATGGTTCTTCCTTAAGCACCTCTTCAACATTCAGGATGCCGATAAGACTGTCCTGTGTCTTAAATACCCCTTCAAAGAACCTGCCCTGGACTCCACCAATATTCGCGGGAGGAAGATCCACCTTATCCAATTCGGTGGCCACCACATCGCTGATACGGTCCACGAGAAGACCTATATGTTCATTCTGTGAATCAACGATGACATTACGGCTATGATCGGTTAACATTGTGGACGAAAGACCGAGTTTTTTGCCGAGGTCTATGATACTGACAATCTTTCCCCGTATGTTTAGTACACCCAGCACATATTCCGGCGACTGAGGCACCTCAGTCATCTTCACATGTTTATTAATTTCTTGAACCTTTAAGATATCCATACCACAGAGGGCATCTCCCACATAAAATGTAATTAACTCTACCACTTTGTTTGTTTCTAAATGATCTGTTCTTGTAGCCATCTTCACCTCCGAAAGTTGGAAAATCGTGAGAGCAGATCATTTCTCACTGCTCACGGTTAAACTCTAAACCGAGCCACCATCTCATGAAGTTGTTCAGCCAGTTTATTCAATTCTACTACACTTACATTGATCTCAGAACTGCTATTGGATATATCACTGGTGGACTGATTTACATCTGAAATATCATTTGCAATATCTCCCGCCACATTGGAGCTTTGAGCCACATTTTCGTTTACTTCTTGAATTCCTTGGGAAGCCTGTGCAACATTGCCCGCTATGTTTTTCGTGGTTGCAGACTGCTGTTCAACAGCAGTTGCAATAGTGGTCACGATCTCATTCACATCATTTATTACGTGAGAGATATTCTCAATCTGAGCAACTGTTCCTTCAGTAGAATTCTGAATCCCTTCAATCTTCTCTCTTATTTCACCAGTGGCAGAAGCAGTTTGTTTTGCCAGCTCCTTTATCTCATTGGCTACAACCGCAAAGCCCTTTCCGGCCTCCCCTGCTCTTGCTGCTTCAATGGTGGCATTGAGAGCTAAAAGATTTGTCTGCTCTGATATTTCGGTGATGGTCTCAGTGACCTTATTTATCTCTTTCGCTGCATGACCGAGTTTGTCTATACTCTCTAATGCATTCCTGGTTTGAACAACAGCTTCACCTGTTATCACCCGGCCTTTCTCTGAGTTTTGTGCGATCTCAATTATTGTGGCCGACATCTCTTCCGAAGCTGTAGCCACCATTCCCATATTTGTAGACGCCTGCTCCATAGCTGCAACAACCGAGTTCATACTGACATTCATCTCCTCTGCTGCAGTGGCTGTTGTATATGTCTTGAGAGAAGCTTGTTCAGCTCTTGATGACATATGTTCAGACAGGGATGAGAGTTGGGTAGATGAAGATGTTAAAGTTTCTACACCCATAGTAAGGTTTTTGAACATCTGCCCCAGATTCGTTCCCATATATTTCAGCGCCTTTGTAAGAAGTCCGATTTCATCCTTTCTATCAGAATCAATTGTCTGCGTGAAGTTACCCTCTGACATATTCCTGGCGAAATCAGCGCTTTGCCGGATGGGATGGGTTATCCCTTTAGAAATGAAAAAAGATGAAAGTAATCCGATAATGATTACAAAGACAAGTCCCATGGTTACAGTTCGTTTAAGGTCACTCACCTTACTGAGTACAGCCTCATCTGTCATGATATTTTTCTTTGCTGTATTACGAACCTTCCTCAAGAGATCGAGGAAGACAGCAAAAAAGGGAAGTGTTTCATCTATGTAAATTCTCGCCGCTTTGTTTTTACCTTCAAGCAGACGTTCCACCTCAGCCTTAAGTGCTTCAAGTATCTCGCTGACCTGTGTTGAAGCAGGCAATGTCCTTTCATAATATATCCTCATGGCAATCTCCGGATCTAATGGAGACCAGACCTCTTCAACCTCAATTATGCTTTTATGGAGCTCTCTTTGGGATTTTTTTATATCCTCTAATAATTGAGTCAGCTTTTCATGTCCGGCAACTGTTTTTTTTGTTCCTTCACCATAAATCCATTTCCCCAAACTGGTCTTTTGATAGTCGGTCTCCACATCAAACTCAGATACTTTTTCTATGAAGACATCTTTGATGTGAGCCATCCATTTTATGTGATCCAACTCTTTTTGAGCAAGAAGAACGGGCAAGGTCTCGTCGGTTTGAGTGAAGTTCTTCTCAATGGTGTTTACTGATTCATGCAATTTTCTATGAGGTTCTTCGATCTCTTTGAACAAAGGAACGAGACTCGGAAGCAGATTTTCCACTTCTTTTCGCCCATAACCATAATACCATTTGCTAAAACCACATTTTCTTTCATCAGTCTCACCCTCAAGCTTGGTTACGTTTTTATCTGTCAAGAGAGCATTGACCCTGTTCATCAGATTGAAATGATCTATTTCCTTTTGAGCAAGTATTCCGTCAAGCTTATTCCCTTTGATGACTTCCTGAGCAGTATTTACAACACCACCAAGGCCCCAAAATATAATAAGTCCAGCTACAGTCACCATAGCCAGGATGCATCCAAAACCGAAACCAAGCTTCGTACCAATCTTGAGATTCTTCCATTGTATTCTCAATTTCATCTTCGATCCCCTTTTCACATGAAGTCCATTGAGCAGACAATAGAGACAATGCATTAAATGAATAGAATCGTGAGGGAGTGTTCATCCAGAAATGGATATTATCTGTAAGGTCATGGAAGACAAAGATTTTAATCATAAGAATACATTGTGTATTTTGAGAATTAAAATCTGAGTCTCAGGCAGAGATTGTGTTAAATAACCATTTTTGGATGGACACTAGGTAACTTCCTTAAATTGTAAGAATATCACTCTGTATTAAGTTTTAAACTGTCCCACCATCTCATTAAGCCGCTCAGCGAGTTTATCCAGTTCTGATGCTTTCAGATTCACCTGAGAACTGCTATTGGACATGTCATTGGATGATTGATTTACATCTGAGATATCTCTCGCGATCTCTCCTGCTACTGTCGAGCTTTGAGCCACATTTTCATTCACCTCCTGAATCCCTTGAGACGCTTGATTAACATTACTTGCTATGTCTTTAGTTGTGGCCGATTGTTCCTCCACCGCAGTGGCAATGGTCGTCACTATGTCATTGACATCATTGATTATTTTAGATATATTTTTTATCTCTGTAACGGTTCCTTCAGTGGAATTCTGAATCCCTTCAATCCTTTCCTTTATCTCCCCTGTGGCAGAAGCAGTCTGTTTTGCCAGTTCCTTTATCTCATTGGCTACAACGGCAAAACCCTTGCCTGCGTCTCCGGCTCTAGCAGCCTCTATTGTGGCATTAAGGGCAAGGAGGTTCGTCTGCTCTGATATGTCTGTGATGGTCTCTGTAACCTTCCCTATCTCCTTTGCTGCGTGACCGAGTCTGTCTATACTTTCAGAGGCATTCTGAGCCTGGACAACGGCTTCACCTGTAATGGTACGACCTTTCTCGGAATTCTGTGCAATCTCACTCACAGTGGCAGTCATCTGTTCGGTAGCAGTGGCTACCATGCTTATGTTTGTGGAAGCCTCCTCCATTGCTGCAGAAACAGAGGACATATTGGAACTCATCTCCTCTGCTGCTGCAGAGACAGTATTGGATTTTTCAAACATGTTTTCAGTTCCTGAAGACATTTGAATGGAAAGCCCTGAGAGATCATTTGATGAATTGTTCAGGATTTCCACATTTCCGGAAATATCGCTTATAAAATTCTGGGTCTTTTCAATGAAAAGGTTAAGCCATCCCGCAAGTTCACCAACCTCGTCTTTCGATTGAATATCAACACGTTTTGTAAGATCTCCTTCACCTTGGGCAATGTCTTTGACTGTTTCATTGAGTTTATTGATAGGAAAGACAACCATCTTCATATTCGCAAAAATCAAACCAACTATGACAAAGGACCCGATTAAAGCTATAATAGTCAAATTCCAGAAGTGAAGGCCCGCCTTGCCCAAATAAAAGGAAATCATAACCATAATGGCCGTATTAACAAGTACGGTAATACTGATCTTCGTTATAAATCGTCTCTTGTACTTTATGAACAACAGTGACCCGATACATATGCAAATGGACCAACATATTGTTAGAACAATTAAATATTCGGTATCCATAATTCTATCCTCCTTTTTGGCTCATTTATTTGGGTTATTGAGGACTCAAACTACCTCTCTTGCAAATTCTTATAAATACTTGTCATCAACTCTTCCTTGTCCAACTTGATCTGATAGTCGTCTATGCCGACATTTTGCCCTCTTGCAATATCCTCTTCTCCGGCAAGAGATGTGAGGGCAATAATTGGAATATTTGTGAAACTTTCATCCTGTCGTATCTTCTCTGTAAGCTCCAATCCATCAAGGTTCGGCATCTCAATATCCGTAACAACAAGAGATATCTCATCACAGTGCTTATTGAGGAGATTCCAGGCCACCAATCCATCCTCGGCCTCTATGACTTTATACCCGTCATCCTCCATGAAGCTCTTGACTTGGTTACGGAAAAATGTTGAATCCTCGGCCAGAAGGATAGTAGCCGCACCACCATTTTTCGCTTTCACCACATCTCGTTCCACAAACCAATCTGGATTAAGGGCCTCTATCATCTCAAAAATATCCACGATGAGAGTGGTATATTCTCCTATAATGGCAGAGCCAATAATTCCCGTCTGCTTTAATGTTACATCATCTATCTCAATAGATATCTCCATTGCATCCACTGGTCCGGTAGTCAAAAGCCCCACCTCCCTTCCGGCCACCCTGAATACAATGATTTGAAGGTGCTCTCTCTCATCCAGCGGGTTCACATTTGCCACTTCATCTATTGTAAATAGAGGAAGACTCCCACCACGGTACTGAATAACCTTTTTTCCACTGACCCTCTCAATGTTTGCGGATTTGATCTTTTCTATTCGTGCTACAAGATCCAAAGGAACGGCAAACTGTTCTTCACCGTTCATAAAGACCAAGAGGGAATGAGTGTCTTCCTGCGATATTCTCATCTCTTCAGCCTGTGTGATCGACTCAGACACTTTATGGACTCGTTCCATGGATGAGAGTTCCGCCATCTTGGCAATGCCTGCCACATCCAATATAAGGGCCACACGTCCGTCTCCCATAATTGTTGCTCCGGCATACCCTTTGCAGTGCTTCAGGTGCCTTCCTAAAGGCTTGACAACAATCTCCTCTGAGTCATGGAGTTCATCAACAACAAGCCCATACTTAAAGACACCGGTTGAAGCCACCACAATATTCACAGCACTGCTGGCATGGTATCTTCTGTCCGGAATGTCACGACGATCATCATGGATTACAGATTGTGAGTCATCATTTGTGAACTGAAAATCAACAGCTCCTGCAGATTCACCAGAGACCGGAGGTATTGAAATACTTTTAGATCTTCTGTCCGCTATGTTTACACGGCGATCCTCTTTTTTCATCCCATCCTCAGGATCGATATAGGTACGCTCCATTCCTACGATATCTGCAAGGTTCAATAAAGGAAGGAGTTGCTCTCGCAACCTCACAACTTCAGCATCCCCTACCCGTTCTATTCTGTCTTTGACTTGCGAAGCAGGAATCCTTAAAAGCTCATCAATATTTACTTGTGGAATGGCATATCGTTCGCCCTGGTTGGAGATGATCTGACTCGGAATAATGGCCAAAGTCAGAGGAAGCTTGATGCGAAACGTTGTCCCCTTTCCAACCTCTGAGTCTATGTCAATAACCCCTCCGAGCCTGTCCAGGTTTGTTTTCACCACATCCATACCAACACCACGCCCTGAGACGTCGGTTACCTTCTCTGCAGTAGAAAAGCCTGGGGCAAAAATCAGGCTAATTTTCTCTTTTTTCGACATATTTCCAGCCTGCTCTTCTGTGATCAACCCCTTCTTCATAGCTGTTTCTGTGAGTTTGTCCCCGTCCAGACCTTTGCCGTCATCAGAAATCTCAATATTTACCTGCCCGGCTTCATGATATGCTCTCAAAGAGACATGTCCCCCCTGATTTTTTCCAGCCAGTATTCTTTTGTCGGGCTTTTCAATACCATGGTCAACTGAATTTCTCACCAGATGGGTGAGAGGATCACTTATGGCCTCAATAATGGTCTTGTCCAGCTCCACTTCTCTGCCTTCTATGCTCAGTTCTACCTCTTTTCCCAAATTCTTTGCCATGTCCCTCACGACCCTCGGGAATTTATTAAAGACATTCCCAATGGGCTGCATACGAGTGAACATTATGGCTTCTTGGAGTTCTGAAGTGACTAAGTCTATCCTCTGACCTACAAGTTCCAGAGCGTGTTTTTCTTCAGAACCAATTGTTTGCAGAAGCTGGTTGCGACTCAGCACCAACTCTCCTGCCAGGGTCATAAGTGAATCAAGGAGGCTTACATTGACACGTATGCTCGTCTGCGCAGCAGAAGACGAAGACCTCATATCAGGCATCCCGTCTGTCTGGACCTCAGGAATCGGTATCTTCTTCTCTTCAATTACCTCCTCAAGCTTTGGTTCTTTATCCATCATATCAACGGTTTCAGTCACTGCATCAAACATCTCCTGTGCATCTTTCCCAGTTGTAATCTGAGATTCGCTTCCTGTTTCTTGTGATTCTTGAGGTTCACTCTTCTCATTCTCTGACCCAAGCTGAGTCACGCTCTCATCAAATTGAGGTTTTGTGCACGAATC
>JAXHSZ010000389.1:0-12600 GCA_034190725.1 Thermodesulfobacteriota bacterium | reverse complement strand
CCTCATAGCCGGCTCCTTTTAACATGATTGCCACTATATTTTTGCCGATATCATGAAGATCCCCTTCAACAGTAGCGATGATGAATTTCCCTTTTCTCTTGATATTTGCTTTTGAAAGGTAAGGCGCCAGGATATCCATTGCTGTCCCAACGGCCTCTGCCGAAGCGAGCATATCAGGGATCAGATACTCTCCCTTTTCATACAGCACTCCCACTTCTTCCATCGCCTCGGACAATCCCCTATTCACAATGGCTTTTGGATCCAACTGTGATTGAACAGCTTCTTCCACAAGCTCTTTCACCGCCGGCTGTCCTTCCAATCCTTCATCATATCCTTCGTCATCCTTCTCCACTCTTCCTTGGATAACGTTAAATCGTATAGCTTCAATCAATTCCGAATGTTCCATTCTTCCTCCTTTGTGTTTTTAGCGAATCGGCCAAGAGAAAAGAGATACAATCCATGTCCTGTTAAGAGAAAGGCATAGGAGTCCTATTTCAGGAATGTCACCGATTCATATATTCAGGATAACAACAAGAGTTCTTTCTGCATAAAACGAATTCACCTGATTATAACTCCTTGATGCGAGTCAGAACCCCTGGTATCTCTTTGAAAATTGTTTCCAGTGTCTCTTGAGGTAACGTACAGGGAGTGCGGCTTTCCAATTCTTCCAGTCTTTCCAGTGCCTTGGGTATGACCTGATCTTCCACGTCCCTGCTCTCAAATCCATATGGATTGGAAACTCTTCCCTGGTGGAGATCCTTGCGGACAAAACGTGCATATAACCTGCTGGAGGATGACATTACCTTCCGTATCTGCCGAAGGCTCTCTTCACACTCCTCCTCTGATACATGTGGCGTACCCAAAAAGTGTTTGATCATCCCTATCTGTTCATTATCCAGTACTGCCTGAACCGGGCAAAAAGTATTGGTCCTGTCCAGGAGGCCAAAGGCATAGTGTATGTATTGTGCGCCGCTCGTGGCCACTGATAAATGGGTGAAGAGCTTCTCCACTGTGGCTTCTATTCCCGGCACCTTAGCGTCACCCACCCCTGCTGTGGAATAGCATGGGATATTGTAGTATCGAGCCATCTGTACGCAGTCTATGTTATATTGTGCGGTCTCAGGTGCGCCGTACATGTCATGAAGGTCATCCATACGGGACCGGACAGGAACGCTTCCATAGAGTACCGGGGCCCCCTCTCGAATGCATTGGGTGAGAGCTATGCCGCAGAGTATCTCTGCGTTGATTTGGGCCACCATACCTGCTTCTTTTATCGGAGCCGTAGATCCTCCTTGGGGTGAACTCGACACCACAAGAGGCATACCCTTTCGCACGATCTCGATGGTCTTTTGAGCAGTATCCTCCACTATCTGAAGAGGACTTTTAAAGAGACAGGTGATAAAAGAGAGAAGAGGGTTGTCTCTCAACTCAGTTTCTCCACCGGCTATGATCTCTCCCATGCGGATAACATTGTCCAATTGATTCAGGGACGTAAGCCCTGCCTGGACATGTTTTGTAATATTATTCAGAGAAGCGAAGAACTTGTTGACATCATGATTTTCTTCCGTAACGTCATCATCCTGGATGTTGACCGGGCGGATGAAAAAATCGAGATGTTCCAGTTGCTCGGAAATCCTGGCCGCCCTGCAGAGCAGGGAAGTATTTCCACGAGATGTCTTATATTGAGGGACGGAAATCTCCAGATCACCTCCAACTTTACTGAATGTTTCCATATCTACGTCGAGCCAAATATTGGATTCAGAACCGCTTCCAAAGTATATTCGAGGTATCTCCGCATCGAGGATCAGCGCATTTTCCTCTTTTCTGGCTCCCAGTTTCACCTTTGACGGTGCTTTTTCAACAGCCTCTTCAATGAAATTCCGGGGCATCCTCAACTTCCAGAACCCATCTCCTTTTTCCGCCTTTGCCCCGTTACGAGTGAATATATCCACAACTTCTTCATTGTACGAAATAACTCCTGGATCATTGAGAATCTCCATAGAGGTCTCATGTATCAATTTGATCTGATCTTCTGAGAGTCTCTCGTATGGTCTGATCAATGTCCCTTTTCTGTAATTCCCTTCCATTGAGATAATCCTTTCCTTTTTTAGCTATGCACTTCTGAGGAGTCTTGTATATTTTCTACACCGACGATCCTTCCCAAGCACTGCCTCGGTAGCTCTCATGGCCTTTACAAGCCCCATGTCAAGGGGGTCCATGATAGCCGCATCCAATCCCAAGTAGAGAGCTGGAGCGAGCAGGGACTGATTGATGACACTCCGGCCGGGGAGACCGAACGAGATGTTGCTCAACCCCAGGACGGTTTTCACTTCCGGAAAACTCTCCTTAATTCTTTTCAGGGTTTCAAGGGTGGTCCGGCCCTGGGAATCACCGGTACTGATGGGCATAACAATTGAATCTATGTACAGATTCTCATGAAGAATACCATATTTTTCCGCAGCACGTAACAAAAACTCACACGCCCTTATCCTCCCGTCATCCGACGAGGGGATGCCGTTTTCATCCATGGCAAGCCCAATCAAAGTGGTGTTCTTTTCCTTTGCCAAAGGGAGTATTGCCTGTATACTCTCCTTTTCCGCCTTCACGGAATTGATCATTGTGGGTCTCTCCTGTCTCACGTCGAGACCTGCTTCAATGACTGACGGATCCGAACTGTCAATGCAGATGGGTGTCTCCACCTTCTCCTGAATGAGGTTTACAAGCCATCTCATATCGGTAACTTCATTCTCAAGTGATCCCTTTCCAGTACCCACATTCACTCCAATGTAGTCGGCACCTGCATCACTTTGATCCTGAGCGAGTTTCAAAAGAAATTCCTCTTCCTTCGCAGCAACGGCTTCACTGATCCGCTTTGACGTGGAATTTATACATTCACCTATAATGATCATTAATTCTCCTACCTTTCGCTATTTCATCATTTCACTGACAATGCCCGGGATCTCATGTTTTATCTTTTCACGCACCTCCGGATCGATACAGGTCTTTTCAGGACCATTGAGGACCAGAGACACCTTCTCTCTTGCCCGCTGATCGGTTGTGGTTGATCCAACGGCCTCCCACTTGTCTCTGTTCTCCCTGTCGCTCAGTGTGGGACGGTACTGCTCTTTTCTCATGAATTTTCTGGTATGAGCCGAAGAAACAAAATGTCCCCCCGGTCCTATCTCTTTGATCAGGTCAAAGGCCAGAGTTTCATCGGTCACCTTGATTCCCTCAACAGCCCGCATTGTCATCCCGATAATCTCATTGTCTATAACATACTTCTCATAACTTGCAGCCATGCAGAACTCCAGAAATCCTGCTGCATCATGAATGTAATTCGCCCCTGCCAACGCCACCAAAAGTCCTGTCAAAGCAGACTCATATCCGGCTTGTGCATCATTGACCTTTGAATCTGACATTCCTGCCGTTGCATAGATGGGAAGGCTGTAAAACTGAGCCATCTGTGCGGCGGCGGCGTTCATGAGGCCCATCTCGATAGCGCCCGAAAGGTACTTCATGTCCCTCATATCCGCCAGACTCGAGATACACCCGTATAATACCGGGGTGCCCGGGTTCACCATCTGCGTCAGGATGACCCCCATGAGGGTATCCACGTTTTGAACCACGAGATTCCCTGCCAATGTAACGGGCGCCGTGGCACCACAGAGAGGTTCCGCCGGTGTGACGACCGGGATACCCGCCTGCGCTATTGTTATTGTGAGATCACTATAATGCTCGTCCATCTTGAAAGGGCTCACTCCACATGAGACCATCGATATAATCGGACGTTCTCGCAGTTCCTCAGCAGAGCCGCAGATCATCTCAGCCATCTTGATAACATTTCTGACACCTTCTATTGTATAGACTCCTCCCATAACATGTTTTCGAGTGTAATTGAGAGCAGTGCCGAATCTGTTCACATCCACATTCTCAGGGGGAAGGTCGTTTGGGAAGACCGAGAGCATATAAAAATGGATGTTCTCAAGGGAATCAACTAAACGGCCGATGTTTTTTATGTCTTCCAGTTGAGAAGGTCTCTTCTTTCCTGTGTCAGGATCAATCACATAGAGGGCCGTGCCGCCCGTACCCATGTGCACTCTTCTCCCGCCCAGGGTGATATCGTGTTCGGGATCCCGACCGCACAGTGTAATGATATTCGGGGCCTTGCCAATGAGTTCCATGGTCAGTTCTCTTGGAAGTTTTACGATCTGCGTCTCCGGATCGATGTACCCGCCATTCTTTTCGAAAAGTTCCAGGGCCCTCTCCGAATTCACTTCCACTCCCACTTCCTCGATTACCCTCATCGAGGTCTCATGAATCTTCGATATATCTCCTTCACTGAGAGGCTTATACGCCCCTCCTTCAAAGCCTTTTTTCACGCTGTAAATCCTCCCATATGTTTTTTCTTTATCAACCATTAACTGTGAACTGATAACCGTAAACTGTTACGCTCATCTTCTTGCCATACATGATTTTAAACCGCATGATTTGCAGGGATTCACCGGGCCGTTCGAGGTATTCTCTTTCTGGGTAATGCCGAACGCTCCTGATACGGATTTACTGGGCTCCATCTTGTACTTTGAGTTCAGTGTCACGCTGGCTTGTTCCGCATCGAGTATTGAAAAGATTTTTTTCTGTTCCTTTATGTCCCAGTCGCAATACCCCGGACTGAACCTTAACGTTGTGCCCTTCCCTGCAGAAGAGAGTTTGGCCCCATATTCTCTCTGAAAATTCTCTGCCGCCTCTTCAACTGCTGCCGATCCAATGGCGTCAAGAATGTAGGCGTCTGCAATCTTTCCCCTGTCCATGAGCCCTCTAATCTTTCCATCGATGGCATCGCCGATGGTCACGATAAAAAAAATCAGCTCTTCGCTTCCCTGTAATGCATCGGCAAGGTGCGTACTCATGAACGAGATGTGTTCATCGATCAACACCCCCCCTTGATTGATCTCCTTTATTTCCTTGGCCGTGTGGACCAGTTGAGGAGTCATGGTCTCATGGGTGACCTTGATATACTTCTTCAACTTGCCATGTGTCTTCTTTGACAGTGTATTCTCCTTCCGAATGCCCATGAGCCGCATCGCTTTGTGTATCGGGATCTCTGGATAGATATCCTGTGTGTTTTCCATTACTTATTCTCCTATTAACTTTCTTTCTAAAAGGAAATTCCTTGCCACAAGAGAGGCCCTCTTCTCTTCTTTATCTACCTGGAAGTTGAGCCTTTGCATTGTTTCATCGGATATGGTCCCTGCAAGTCTTATCAACACGTTGTCTATTTTAGGGTTTCCTGCGAGCACTTCTTCCCTCACAAGTGGTGCTGCATAGTACGGTGGGAAGAAGGATCGGTCATCTTCGAGTACAAAGAGATTATAGGCGGATATGCGGCCATCCGTGGCGAATCCATCGATGATATCGACGGCACCTTCAGCACATGCCTTGTACATCAAACCCGGATCCATCTGCTTCGGCCTCTTCTTGAACGTGAAACCATACTTCTTCGCAAGGCCTGGATAGCCGTCAGGTCTTTCTAAAAACTCCGCATCGAAACCGGGTTGCAGTAGATTCCTATGAAGAGCAATATCGCTTATCCTTTTTATTCCGAGTTTCTCTGCATGACGTTTTCGCATTGTCAAGGTATACGTATTGTTAAATCCAAAGGGTTTCAACCAGACGAGTCCGAACTCTTCATGAAAAGTCTCCTTCACAACCTGGTAAACTTCTTCAGGATCATTTTGAGCCTTTCTCTTCAGTATGTTCACAAGTCCGGTTCCCGTATATTCAGCATAAAGATCAATGTCACCTGACTTCAAAGCGTTAAAACAGACCATTGTCCCGCCGAGATTGAACTTTCGAATCACTTTCATATCAGTATTCATCTCGATCATTTGGGCCATTATCTCGGCGATGATCTCCTGCTCCGTGAAGTGCTTGGATCCAATGGTAATGGTTTTCAATTCTCTTCCGTCTTCTTCCGGGCCTTTCCCACAACCGGTGAGAATAACGATCAGGAAACACGCAGATATGATAACACCAATAGTCCTGTGGAGTGACTCCATCTCCCTGGTCTCCTTAAGTTTCGTGTTATGTGTAATATTTGTCCGTTATTAAAAAAACCAACTACTACAATCGTATATTGCCAATGCATTGCCCGTTCTACTGATACACGTTGTGCCTTTGTGCCTGAATCAGATAACATTATTACCATGACACTCTGTTGATCATCTTGTCATACTCACCCCTTTAGGAGTGAACACCCTTCCTGTTTGAGAAAGTGCATAGTCCAAAAAAAGGGCAAGGAGAGCTGCGGGGATGGCTCCGGCCAACATCAGTTTGTAATTGATGGTTCGCAGTCCCCGAAAAATAAGTTCTCCCAAACCACCGGCGCCGATCAGAGCAGCCAGAGTGGCGACACCCACACTGATCACGGCGGATGTTCTTATCCCAGCCATGATAACAGGTAATGCAAGGGGGAATTCTACCCTCCACAGGATCTGCTGATCGGTCATACCCATCCCCTTTCCCGCTTCTGTGATAGACGGATCCACCTGATCGATGCCCGTAAAAGTGTTTCTCAAAATGGGCAGGAGGGCGTAAAGAAAGAGGGCCAAAAGAGCTGGAACCCATCCGATAATGGGAAGGCTGAAAGCCATCAATAATGGAATAACCAGCCCAAAAAGGGCGAGGCTGGGTATAGTCTGGATAACCGAAGCAAACCCCATAACAGCCGGCGAAATTTTTGGCATTCGGGTTAAAAATATCCCAACCGGCACGGCAAATGATACAGCCAGCCCCACGGAGATCGCTGTGAGCTGGATATGTTCCAATGTGAGGAGCACAATCTCGTAGCCCCGTTCCTTACAAAACTCGATGAGAGTCACAAAAAACATTTTCCTTTCGTTTTATTCAGGCACAAAGGGTTAAGTTCACCAACTCAAGCAGTTGCATATAACAAGTTATTGGCCATCATATTCTCCACTTTGTGCCTTTGTGCCTGAGCAAAATGGAACCATTATCAGCTTGGGGTCAGATGCTCTTCACAAAATAGCCACGCACAGCCTCTCGGTTCACCAGACCTTCCAGAAATCCTTCGGGGCTGATAACAGGCACACTTTGGACTTCAGGTTTTCTTTTGAAACATTCCAGGGCATCGGCTATGGTTTCTGTTGTTTTTAATGAAGGGATATCTCGGGCCAAAGGGTTCTGTGGATTCCGTAAAGATGCCCTTGTGATGAAGCCCTTGTACAGATTATCCACCCCCACAACCGGCAGGCCGTGGACATCCTGATCGGAGAAGAGTCGCCTGCACTCCTTACTCATCTGGTTCACTGCTTCTTCCTTGACCACCGCTACATCACGGGTCATGATTTCCGTCAATTGAACAAGACTGAGGGCGAGCTGAAAATAATGTCCATGCAACAGGTCATTCACAAATTCATCAGCAGGATCTTCAATGATCTCCTCTGGAGTACCCAGCTGAATCAGACGTCCTTCGTGCATAATGGCGATACGACCAGCCAGTTTAAATGCTTCAAATATGTCGTGGGTCACAAAGATGACCGTCTTTTTGATCTCCCTTTTCAGAGCAAGAAACTCATCCTGGAGTTGCCCCCTTGTAATGGGATCCAGTGCCCCAAAGGGTTCATCCATGAGAAGAATCGGAGGATCAGCGGCCAACGCTCTGGCTATACCGACCCTCTGCTGCTGTCCACCGGACAGTTCTGCGGGATAACGAGACATATATGTATCAGGGTCCATGCTCATTCTGTTGAGTAAATCAATGACCCTGTCTCTTACCCTGTGCTCCGGCCATCCTTCCAATTCTGGCACGAGCCCCACGTTCCCTTTGACTGTAAGATGGGGAAAGAGTCCTATATGCTGGATCACATACCCCATACCCCTTCTTAATTTTACTGGATCATAAGCGCCAATGTCCTTTCCGTAAACCAGGATTCGTCCGGAGGTGGCTTCAACAAGCCGGTTGATCATCCTCAGAGTTGTCGTCTTTCCGCTTCCACTCGTCCCGACAATTGCCAGTGTTTCTCCTTGATGGCATCGAAAGGAAAGATCTTTGACGCCCTCTACACCCCCCGGGTAAATTTTTGTCACATGATTGAATTCTACAATAGGGCCTTCTCTCATGGAGGAATCCAAGTCAATCATGTATAGCAGGGGGTTTTAGAGGAAGATCGACTCGCCATGTCTATTCTGATACATTTCACATCCATGGGAATATGGAAGGTTTCTTTGACATGATCATACGGTGCGATGCCCGGATCATTCTCAAAAAAGAATGTCGCATCAAGAGAATCTCTTTGGACAGCAGGCTTTTGAAATTCATCCCGCATCAGGTTTCTCGCCATGATGTCCACAACAAATGGATTGGTTCCGATCAAAAAACCCATATGGTCCATCATGGGTTCCTGAGGTTCATCCACACAATCACACCTTCTTGTAACATTGTACATATGAACCACATTCAACAGTCTATCCCACCGATTCTCCATTAAACCCACCAGATAATCGGCCATTCTGAAAGGCAGTGTGATTCTCCCCCTGTCCCAGTCATATATTTCCTGAGAGGTCATTACAAGCGCCCCGGTACTGCATACGGCAACGCATTCTCCACATCCGATGCAGTCAGACTCATCGAGTCGTGGCATGTTCTCTCCACTCTGCTTCAGTGCTTCTTCAGGGCAATGTTCCGCACAAACACCACACAAGATACACTCTTCCGAATCCACAAGGGGGGTGTAATGTTGATGCATCATGAGTTTGCCCCTCGAGCTTGCTCCTCCCATGGCCAGCCCCTTCACCGCACAAGCGGTATGGGCCAGATCATGGAGGGTCAGATGAACATGATTGATGATTGTGCCTGCACTGTGAAAGCCGCCGGCTGCGAAGACTTCCTTAAATCGATTGAAGGGATCGGTCCTGAGCTGAACCTCTTCTTCTCCGAATTCAAATACTCCTCTGACCGATGTATCCGGTCGGTCAAGGATAACAAATGGTGTCGCCAATGGCCCCTCTTCAGTCCAACCGTGTGATCTTGCCAGATTAAGGTATTTTCCGGGACTCCCAATGGGATTTTCCCGGCGTCCTCTCTCGCCGGAATAGACCACAGTAGAATCGCCACAACAAATCCTGTGAAAGCCCTTGTTTCTGGCATGCTCCACGGACGAAAGACAGTATTCAGGGAGCATCCGTGTACTGCATCTCGGTTCCCCTATGTGACACTTTATGAGTACGGGCTCTTCCCAATGAAGTGTCGTTATCCTGTCAAAGATCTCCTTCATCTTCCTGTTGATCTTTGTCTGCCAGCCCGTATCCTCCGGGGAAAAATCACTTTCCCTCACATCTAAAAACCAAACCGTTTGGGAGAATGCCCTTCTTTCCATATCAATCGCTTCCTATAATCTGAACCGTTCTACCAGCCCCTCAGCACCCCCTGAACGAAATATTTCCGCAGCCATGTCCGCGGGACATATCTGTTGCTGCAACCTCTCCCACAGCGGATCGAGATACTTCTGTTCTCCAAAGCCCCTCTTTCTCAAGCCTGCTTCCGCTATCTTTAACATAGCGGAACTGATGTCCGAGAGTGATATCCCAGCAACCTTTCCGGATAATCCCTCCCTTATAGCGCAAAACCTCATCTCCCTCAACAGTTCCCATGGATATGAATCCATGAGGGATTTAGCCCCATCGAGGTTTTCCATGATGCCCAAGGTAAGTGCGGAAATGACGAGTATGTCCCCAGGCGGTTGTTGATCATTCACCCTGTTTTCCAGGGTAAAATAGGGGGAGATCCTTGCATTATGCCAAAAGAACGTAAGGTGTTGGTCAAAGTCCATCTGATCGGCTCTGACCGATACAGGTTTTCCATCTGCTGAAAGTCCGCACTGATTCTTCAACTCTCTTTTCTTATGGCACCCTCCCATCTCCCCACTACAGGAGTAAAACTCCTTGAAGGACGGGCAATGGGGCAAACCAATGGTATCTTCGCCCCGCTTCACATAAACAGGGGGAAATTCCATCAAGTGCAAGAGATACTCCTCCATATTCCGGAACTTCCGTTCCGGTACACCAAAACGTCCGGGATGATTTGTAAGCCATAAATCCCAGAATATTTCACCAACACTCTTGTACTGAGAATCTATGTGATTCTTCCATACGTTGGAATTGGCGGTAAGGGCGATCTGTGCTCCTGAAAGGCCGTTGAACACATTCAGTGCGTCAATGGCTTCTTCTCTTTTCACATCAACATGCACTTGTGATGAAGCGCTGACCGTAAAGAGAAGTACATCGGTTCCCTCCTCTTCAGGGATGATATTGTTCGTCTTGAACAGCCTGTCCCAGAAGATATTCCTGCTCTTCTTCATTAAAAGTTCTTTTCCGGGATGTGTGAAAGGTTGTATACCATAGCAGAGGAATATCACGTCGTTTCTTTCGCTGAATTCTCTCAGTACCTCTCTCAGATCGTCTATGTCCTCCTGAAGCGTGTGAAGAGTCTCAACATGTGCAAGAGAAAACTCCGTCTTGCAGAAACCTGTTTCACAGGAAGCGATGGAGTGATTCTTTTCTCCCTCTTTCCTGGCACCAACCACGCCTTTTGCATAGGGGTCGATTATCGGTTCCCAACCGTTTTCTTCAAGGTGTTTCCAAAGGGATTTCACATCCTCCAATTTTGCTGCCTCTCCTTTGAGGTTGACAAGGGGGAATTTCAGTTCCGCGCCTATCCGGCGAGGATTCTCAAGCAGCTTTCTTTCAGCTTCTATGTTCTTGAATTGTTCAAGAAAGTATTCAACCGCTTCCTGCATAATGAGACTCTCCAAGTCTTTCGTTTATATAGATTCCCTGGCATCTTTCATACAATATCAAAAGTAGTTTACCCTTTTTCTCACTTGTGCGGTTACAAGAAAAGTTACAAGTGTCTAAAGTTTGAAGTGCCTAAAGTTATTTATTTTGAGCATTCAATAAACCAGATCATACTAACGATTAAAATGGCAGTACATTGAAGTGTATGCCTTCATTTTTAGTTGTTCCGGTAAAAGTCAATAAGAAATTTTAGGCACTTTAGTCACTTCAAATTTTAGTCACTCATTATTCTTCGCTGAAATGAGAACTCACTTTTCCGAAAGTTACAAAAAGTGTAAACCAATATATGAAGGATGCTTATTTCCATATATGTAAAACTCACGTTTGACCGAACAGAAACAATATATCACTGCTCAATCCATAACATGCCCATCCCCGAAGACGACGAATTTATACGTGGTAAGCTCTTTCAGTCCCATAGGCCCCCTGGCATGGAGCTTGTCGGTGGAAATCCCTATTTCAGCCCCCATTCCCAGGGTTTCACCATCATTGAACATTGTGGATGCATTGACCAGGACCACACCGGAATCGACTCCACGGATGAACTTTCTTGCTCTTGCATAACTTTCCGTGACGATTGTATCCGTATGATGAGACCCATATTTGTTAATGTGTTCCATTGCCTGATCTATATCTTCAACCATCTTAATGGATATGATATTGTCGAGGTATTCGGTGCTCCAGTCTTCGTGCGTAGCTTTCAGAACATTATTCACGGACGACACCGTCTTTTCACACCCCCGAACCTCCACTCCATGACTGTGAAAAGCTTCAACCAGAATAGGGAGTTGCGCTTTCATATTGTCTGCCATGAGTAATGTTTCCATGGCATTACAGACCTCGGGCATGAGAGTCTTTGAGTTGATGGCGATCTCGATCGCCTTTTCCATATCCGCATCTCTGTCGATGAACACATGACATATCCCTTCAAAATGTTTGATCACAGGGATACGAGACTGTCTTGTCACAGTTTGGATAAGGGTCTTGCCTCCTCTGGGTATGACCAGATCGATCAGGTCTTCCATGTGAAGAAGTTCGGATATTTCATCATGGGAAGCCTGAAATGTATGAATGGCGTTCTGGGTCAACCCTTCTTCCTTAAGGGCTTGGTCCCATAACCTTCCGATAAGTGAATTGCATGTCTCCGCCTCTTTCCCACCTTTGAGAATAGCAACATTTCCCGATTTCAGACAAAAAGCGCCTGCATTGACGGTCACGTGGGGTCTGGCCTCATAAATCATCAATATAACCCCTATTGGCACCCGCATTCTGCCCACCATGAGGCCGTTTGGCCTCTTTTCCATGTTCTCAATCTGCCCTACAGGATCAGAAAGTTCCGCTATCTTCTTCAGGGAACGAATCCTCCCTTGAATCTTCTTCTCATCGAACACCAATCTCCGGAGCAGGTTATCACCCAATCCTCTCTCTTCAGCTTTGGAAATGTCGGCTTGATTTGCTTCGATGATCTTCTCTTTATTCTCCGTCAAAAGCCCTGCCATTCTCAGCAGTGCAGCATTCTTTTTTTTCGTTGGGAATGTGGCCACATGAAATGCAGCATCCCTCGCACGTTGGGCCATCAATTGGGTGTCCATGGTTCTCTCCTCTTTCTGTTTTGAGTGTTCAGGTGCCAGTGTTCAGGTTTCAGATCTTTTGTTTTTCGCCCCTGGCATCTGAAACTTGAAGCCCGTAGTAGTACATCGAATATTTTGAAAGCCTATTGCATTTATT
>JAXHSZ010000388.1:0-6280 GCA_034190725.1 Thermodesulfobacteriota bacterium | reverse complement strand
GGGATACCTCAAAGAAAGGAAAGGGAAAGACTGAGAAGGAAGAAGGAGATATTAGAGGCTGCAAAGAAAATCTTTTCAAAAAAAGGCTTCATGAATACCACAATAGAGGAAGTAGCCAAAGAATCCGAACTGAGTACAGGGACAATCTACCTCTACTTCACCAGCAAAGAGGAATTGTATGTCTCTCTCATAGTTGAAAGTTATGATATACTCATAGAGGACCTTCAAAAAGCAATGACGCAGGATGTGGCACCTGATGAGCTTCTGATAAGCATGGCCAATACCTATTACAAGTTCTGTACGGATCATCCTGATCATTATCGGATCATAAACTTTATCGTGAACGAACACCTGAATTTGAGGTTGACACCTGAGTTGACAGGGAAGATCGGCGATAAAACAGACACTATATTCAGGATGGTCAGTGAAGTGGTGAAACTGGGGATCAAGAGGGGTGTATTCAAGCAAATCGACACATGGGACGTTACCAGTCTCTTCTGGAGCAGTCTCCATGGGATTATACAGGTCCAAACCAGTATAGATTATCTGAAAGGCAGAACCACAGACATTGGATCCTTAGTCAGAAAAAACATGGAATTCATGGTTTCTGCAATCAGAGTCGATAGTGTACCTTTATGAAAAACATTTTTATGTTGGTGTGCTTTGGTTCGTCGAAATAAGACAGGATACCATTCAATGAAATCTTCTTTTTTTACATTTAAAAAATGAAGACGATACATTTATTTCACATCTGGGAGAAGGCATATTATGGCGACGGTGAGTGATTTGAATGAGGCATTATTGGAGAAGGGATTGAACATAGAGTTACCCTTTCCGGGTGATTGGTTAGTGAGGAAGGTGGACATATTAGAGAAGAAGGATACAGCGGACAAGGTAGGGGTATTATTGGCGTTAAAGTTAGTGGACGACAATGGCAAGGAGGTATCGGAGCTATACTATGGTGAGAGTGTAATAAAGCGAGAGCGGAAGGGCAGAGACATCAAGATAGAGGTTCCATCCAAAGAAGAGTTATTGCCGTTACGTCCCAAGTTGGACTTTGACAGTGAAGCAGAGGCAGGGGAGTACATAAAAGGTGCGTTCACGCACTTATTGAAAGACAAAGGGTACGAGACATGGGGGGACAACTTCACAGGGGAAGTGGACCCATCAGTGCTCAAGTTATTGGAGGGTGGCGACCTTGATCTTTATGCGGAGAAGGGAGGTCGTGGTTTTTTGATCATGGTTGCGCTCAGGTCAGACGAGGAAGACGGGTCCAAAAAGGCGGACACACTGGTGGGGTTACGCAAGGAGTATGGCAATCGGTATGACTATGGGTTAGTGATTCCGGCATTTCAGCAGTCCTTAGGTGTAACGTGGCGAGATCAGGACTATTGGTTAACCACCAACAATGAGCATTTAAGCATACACAGGGTGGGGTTATTTGCAGTGGACAATATAGATCCCAACAGGATTTATCCCCTGACCATATACACCAAAGAGCGGGAGTTATTCAAGTACATGGTAAATGCCAGCAGGCAGTGGTCGGTAGTAAAGGGCAGGTACATACAGCAGAGAATTACCAGGGCTGGCAGTACTGAGACCAGGGCTGACAGCTAGACAAAAAATCAAAGGAGGGTTACAGATGATAATTGAGGGACTGAAAGAGACCATATTGGGGTATGTAGATGAAGAGAAAGACCCGTTGGACGTGATATTTGGGCAGGAAGATGCCAAGGAGAAGATACTGGCATCCATACTTGCGGATCATCATGTATTGATAGAAGGGCCTCCTGGAGTGGGCAAGACCACGCTGGCCAAGTACCTTGCATCCATACTCCCGCCGGTGGATGCGGTAAAGGGGTGTCCATTTCACTGTGATCCCAAGAACCTGGTATGTCCTCTTTGCATCTCTAAATCCAAAGAGGGGAACTTAGAAGTGGAAAAGGTAGAGGGATTGCGGAGGTTTGTGAGGATACAGGGCAGTCCTGATCTGACAGCGGAAGATTTACTTGGGGACATCGACCCCACCAAGGCATTCAAATTTGGGCCTCACGACTATCGGGCATTCACCCCTGGCAAGCTTCTCAAAGGCAATCGTGGGATCGTCTTCTTTGACGAGCTCAACAGGGTACCTGAGAAGTTACAGAACGCATTACTTCAGGTATTAGAAGAGAGGATAGCCACCATAGGGCCCTATGACGTGGACTATGCTTCCAACTTCATCATGCTCGCCACCATGAATCCCAGGGAGCATGCGGGAGTGGAAGAATTATCCGACGTACTCCTTGACAGGTTTGACATTGTAAGGATGGGATATCCTGAGACCCCTGAAAGGGAAAAGCAGATACTTCTCAAGTACGGATTGAAGACAGAAGGCATAGACATTCCCGACCAGGTAGTTGACGCCATAGTCAAGTTAGTGAGATCCACCAGGGAAGAGCCATGGGACAAAGAGTTGGATCAGGGGGCCAGTGCCCGGGCCGGGCTCTCCCTTTACGAAAAAGTACAGACCATCGCTTTACTTGAAAAGCGGAAGGGAGCCACAGTAGAAGACGTAAAAAACATGGCCATATCCTCCATGGGCAGCAGGGTCAAACCATCCCCAGAAAGCAAGTTTTATGACGATCCCCTTGCGCTCATACAGGAGATAACAGACGACATCTTAGGGGGGTAAATAAGATGATAAAGAGGGGACTCACCATAGCCATCTCCGGCAAAGGTGGCACAGGCAAGACCATGCTCTCATCTCTATTAGTGAGATATTTCTCCAAGCGAGGCAGTGTCTTTGCCATAGACGCGGACCCTGACTCCAACCTTCCGGAAGTCCTTGGCATGGAAGTGCAGAAAGACGTGGGATCAGTCAGAGAAGACGTTCTTGACATACGATCGGACAAGATCTCTCCCTCCATGAGCAAGAAAGACATCTTTGAGATGGAGTTATTACAAATCATTCAAGAATCTCCGGACTTTGATCTTTTAGTGATGGGCAGATCCGAAGGAGCTGGGTGTTACTGCACCATAAACCACATCTTACGAGACGTCATAGACACCAAAGCGGGCAACTACGACACGGTCATCATAGACTGTGAAGCCGGGTTGGAGCATTTAAGCAGGAGAACCACCCGTGGGGCGGACATCATGATAGTTGTGACGGATGCCACCAAGCGCGGCATACTCACAGCCAAGCGTGTGGAAGAACTCTCCAGAGAAGTGGACATAGGCTTTGACAGGATAGTGGTGGTCGCCAACAAAGTCACCCCTGAAACGCGGCCCATACTGGAAGAAATGGGCAGGCAAGAGGGTCTTGAGATCATAGGATACATCCCCTTTGACCCTATGATTGCCCAATTCGATGCCATGGGCAGGTCCCTCTTTGAACTCCCGAAGGACACACCCAGTGTACAAGCAGCCTATACCATATTCGACAACATAAGAGAAGAGGCGGAAAAGCGCAACCAGAAGAGGGGGTAAACCAAGTGTTACGCGAAGAGATAAGACAGCAGATAGAGACCAATCCCTTAGACAAGACCAAGGAAATACTCTTTGGGGGATTTCACATAGACGAACCCAGGCAGGAAGAGATCATATCCACCCTTCACACGGGTCATCATCTTCTCATACTGGGTCCGCCTGGCTGTGGCAAGACAGTACTGGCGGAAAAGATATGCAGGATACTGGGGGACATAGAGCACATCAAGGGATGTCCGGTCAACTGTTCGCCTGACAACCCCGCCTGTCCTTGGTGTTTAGGCAAAGACAACGGAGCCAAGATAGAGACGGAAATCATGTCTGGACATGCCAGGGTAAAGCGAGTGCAGGGCAGTCCTGAGCTTGTCCCTGAAGACCTCATAGGCGTATTGGACCCTGACTCGGCAGCCTTTGAATACGGCCTGCACGACATCCGGTCCTTCACACCTGGCAAGCTTTTACGAGCCAATCGTGGGATACTCATTCTGGACTTCATAGACAGGATCCCTGAGCGGGTCTTAAACGTCCTTCTCTATGCCTTGGAAGGAGACACCATCACCATAGGCAGTTATGAGGAAAAGATCCCCTTAGACATCCTGATTCTTGCCACAGGAGGAGACCGTGTACTGCGGACCCTCTCCTTAGACATGATAGACCATTTTGACATCATCAAACTTGACTATGTAAAGCAAACAGAGCAGGAAAGAGAAATCATCCTAGAAAGGCAAGGCTACACAGGAGAAGAATATGACAAAGCCTTGGAAATCATACGCAGGACAAGAGAGCACGGAGACCTTCAGAGGGGAGTAAGCACCCGAGGCGGCATGAAATTTTCTGAGCTCATTCCCATACATAAGCGGCTCAACATACAAGACACGGAAGACATCCTCAGGAGAGCCTCCATCGTCTCCTTACCCCACCGGATAGAAGTGGCGCCCCATGCGGAAGCAGTCAGGACCCCCATAGAAATCATAGAAGAAATCGTAGAAGAAGTCATTGCTGGAGAAGAAGCAAAAGAAGAACTCGTCAGCCTCTCCAAAGACGACATACTCAACCTTGTGGAAGAAATAGCCAGAGAAGACAAACTCAGAAAGCCACTCAAACTTGGATTCTTCGACATCCTTCTCAAGAGGATACAGCGATTCCCTGAGACCCAACTTGCCAGAGTACACAGAGACATGATGGATCAGATGGGAGACCTTTACGTAGAAAGGCATCTCACAGACAACCTCACCCAGGAAATACTCGAAGACATAGAAGATCGGCGCAAATACAAGGACAAACTTTTAGAAGAATACAAGAAGAGTTTGGAAAAAGAAGCCTTACAAGAGACATTGGCATTACTTGAGCGCAAAAGCGTACTTGAGCGAGACAAGACAGGGTGGAACCTCAGCAGGCGAGGGATCACCTTTTTACTGGAAAAACTCTCGCCCCGGCTGTGGGAAAACGTCAACGTATCCGGAGAAGGCAAGCACAAGACCGGCAAGAAGCTCACCACGGGAGAGGGCAGGATCGTAGGGGTACGCAAGTACAGATTCGGAGACAGGTACAAAGACGTCTCCTTAAAAGACACCATACGGGAAGTGATACGCAATCGCAGAGAAACGGTCACCAAAGAAGACATCATGGTCACCAAGAAGGACATACGGACCAAGATGGACATCATCTTAGTGGTGGATTTATCCGGCACCATGTCACAACTGGAGAAGCTTTGGTATGCCAAGGAAAGTGCCATAGCTTTATCCATGGCCAGTGCCAAGTACAAAGACAGGTTGGGGGTGGTATCCTTTTCCAACTTAGCAGACGTGGTGGTGGAGATCACAGACAGTCCGTATCGCGTGACCGAGAAGATCCTTGATTTAGACTTACACGAGAATGCCTTTACCAACATAGGGTATGGGTTATTGAAGGCCAGATCCGTATTCATGCGTCAGCGACGTGGAGATGCCAATCAGCACATCATATTGATATCAGATGGTGATGCGACTGCGCCTCATCCTTCACCTGAGAAGTATGCCATACGTGAGGCGATCAAGACGGCACGTAAGGGGATCACCATATCCTGTGTATGTATCAATGAGGAGTCTGCCAATCCTGATATTATGAGGAAGATATCGAGGATAGGCAAGGGCAGGATATACATGATCGGTGAAGCAGGAGGCCTGACCTCCGCACTTATGGAAGAAAGAAGTAAAATGTAACAGAGCGATCCTTTATTGAGACGTGTAACTGAAAGGAGAAGAACAATGAATGAATATATTGACAAAAGAGAATGGCAGCCGGTCGAAGAGAGGAACAAAGGCCTTGTGGAAAAGTTAAAACAGATATGTAAATATGCCTATGAGAAATCTCCTAGAATGAAAATATTATTCGACGAAGCCGGGTTTCAACCATCTCAAATAAAGACCCTTGAGGATATGGAAAAGATTCCGATTATCACAAGGGATCAGTACGTAAAACTACAAAGGGAAGACCCCCCATTTGGCGGCTTCTTGACTGTACCCTACGATACTCTAAAGAGAATCTATGTTCATCCCGGACCTCAATATGAAACCCTTTCCGATGCGGACATCGAACATGCGCAGAAGATACTGGCAAAGGTTGGGGCAAAAAAAGGAGAGATTGTAATAAATGCAGTAACATATCACTTTGTTCCTGCGGGGCTTCTTGTGGATGATATCTTAACTTCCATGGGGATTACAGTGGTTCCTACGGGATTCGGAAACACTGATCTTCAGATTCAGATCATGCACGATCTCAAGGCGACCCTCTTTGCGGGATTTCCACTTTTCTTTATGAACGTGATAAAGAG
>JAXHSZ010000387.1:4845-11629 GCA_034190725.1 Thermodesulfobacteriota bacterium | reverse complement strand
GACGAAAAATCCTAGTTTTCTTTCAGACACTAGTATATTCTAAAATATGAGATATTCACATACATAAGGAGATTACTTTGGGTTTCATTTAAAGCAGTACAAGAGGAGTGCCATTATGGGAGATGAGAGGATACCGGAAGAGAGGATTTGCATTCTTCGAGAGAAGATGAAAAAGAATGTGGGCTGGAAAGACGATGAGTTAGACAGTCTCAATTCACAGCATTGGTCATTCATCAATAGAATGCACAAGTTCAGAAACTACAGGATGATCGCTGAAGTCGTCCAGATTAACGATCATTGTGAACTCTTGCCAAAGATAGGGGATAAGTATGTCTTCTATGGAGCTTGCATGCTGAATGTGGAAGAATCAACCTTCCCTGGAGTATGCCTATGGGCCCTGGCAGGGATTACCCCCATGAGCTATATGGTCATGGACCGAATCATTTCGGATTTGGATCCAAATGATATGTGGCGTAACCAAGCCTGTTGTCTTGATAACAGTGTGCGAAACGGTGGTCTTGGTAATGTGGTGTTTCAGGTATACTGTGAAAAGATACAAAAAGGCCAAAAATGAAGATGGGGGTTTGCTTTAAAACAAACCCCCAGCTAAAGGTTATCATTAGGACACGGATACCGAAACTTACCGTGTCGGCCCCAGGAATTATAGAGCTTTTCACACTCTTTTTTCCTACGTGTCATATTGAATAGGTATCTATATAATGTATAAATTATATATTATACTACCATATATAGTATGTCAAGAAAAAAAATTCATTCAAGACATTTTTTTTCGAAATTCGTTGTAGTATAATAATTTAGCTTTTTGAAAAGAGTCACTTGAACAAAATGAAAAGTAAAGAGCAGAGAACCAAGAAATAATAATTCTTTAGGAGATGATCCTTAAAAATCAGAAGGACAGAAAGTGCGTATTATACCTAAGGAAGAGAGGATAGAAAAAAAGAGAATAAATTTGTCTGATTTTCCAAAGGATGTCACAGGAAATACCCCAAAAATATTGAATCCTTTATCACAAAATATCCACTTGTCGCCTGGGGTAGCTCAGTATCTGGTTACTCAGCCTCTGATTTTACCACCAAAGGAACATATGTTGGGAGTTTCGAAGAACTTATATTCACTGGATCTCCCAATTGATCCTATTAATAAATTGATATTGGAAGAAAAATTGATTGAGAACCTCCCTCAAATACCAGGACATTTGTATCAAGGAGTGAAAATAGTCTTGTCCACAAGACGGTGCATAAAGACATGGACGAATCCAAAAAAAAGGATTTTTCGAAGAGTATTTTGTCTGATGGACAATGTATTGAACATAGTGAGTCTCCTGGCAAAATGGATTCCACAATTAAGAAATATCACTGGCTGGATAACCGGATTGTCTCTCACATTTTTTGCCATCGGTATAATTATTCCGGATGAAGATGAGACCCAATTTAACGTAAATATAATTCCGGCCATATCATCAGCGGGGAAAAAGTTCATCACTCACATTCAATCTCAATCCGGACTCATCCAACAGGCACTTGGAGAAAAGGAAATGGGATAGAAAGAGGAAGCAGATAGGGGGGGCATTGTTCAAAATCAACAGTTAACATTGAGAAACATCATAATAAAAGAAAGTATTATCCATTGAAAAGTATTCATGTAGTCTATTGAAGAGTCTTGATTTCTCCGAACGAATCAGGGACAATCATCCTTTTTTTACAAAGGAAGGAGTTAAAGAAATCCTCAATATAACCCAAGGCTAGTAAAGTGAAAGTTTATCAAGTAAACAGGCAGAATCGCTGCACAAAGCGCTTGAGTGGATGCTGTAAAGCATCATAGAGTTGATGTGACAAACTATTTTGCTGCACCACTCAGCATAATGTTATGCTGTCGGAATAATTCTCAAATTAAATTTAGTTATATGTAGATTCCACCGCTACTCCTGCAAGGTTTTCCTGAAACTGGGCCAATTAAAATAATATTCTGGGTAAATCGTTTGGCAACTTTTTCTTGTAAACCCTTCAATCTTGTTCATCAAAGATGATAATGTAAATATTCGTTGAATGTAAATCAATTCCTGCATATAATCTTATCCGACACGACACCTCTTCTTCTATTGTAGATCATTTTAAACCCATCGTAAATCACACATATCGATGGATAGGGAGGTTTCATTTCTTTGTCTTTGCTGATGTGACTACCCTTTATATGATTATTAGCTCTTGAAATAGGATAAAGGTAATGTTAACAATAATATCGTCGGTAAGGGACATGCTACATTTTTCTGACATGTGGGTGGAATGCATTAATCAGCCGTGACGACCGAGTGTATATTTGCATAATTTATGAACCATATATATCTGGAGATACGTCATGAATCATTTAAAGGTAATCATTATCCTCCTGATTTCATCCATATTTATTTTCGCATGTAGCTCCACCAAGCACATAAGTAGTAGAAAGCCACCATTCAAGTTCGAAGGGATCACCCTTTCAAAAAAAATAGATATTAAAGACACTGTGGCAGTTCCTCAAGAACTCACGACAACGTTCAGCATCGAGGATCGAGAAGTGATCGCCCATCTCAAATTGCAAAATCTTTCGGGGAAACATACATTAAGATGGAACTGGTATGATCCTGCAGGCTATCTTTATTACACTACCGGAGATTTCCCTATCATAATTTCCCCTGGTAAGTATTTAAGAGAAACGACCGCATGGCACAGGCTATCCATACAGGACAATAAGGCAAGCGACTATCCAGGTCATTGGCAGGTCAGAGTATTTCTCGATGGTGAGCTCATGGAATACACATCATTTATTCTCAAGCCCTTAACAGACATATCTCAGCTTCCTGAGAATTCTCAGAAGCGTAATCACAAAAACTGGGGACTCATCATAGGGATAGAAAACTATGCTCACCTGCCCAGTGTAGACTATGCAAGAAAGGATGCCATGATAGTAAAAGAGTACTTTACTAAAATCCTTGGCGTACCTGAAGAAAACATTCTTTCTCTCATAGATGATGAAGCAACCAAAGCGAGGATAGAGGAGTATTTTAAGGATTATATTCCGTACTATGTGGATGAAGATACAATCCTTTATGTTTACTATGTGGGACATGGGGCTCCTGAAAAAGAAAAAGGTGAACTGTATCTTTTTCCTTACGATAGTGATACTCGCTTCATTACAAAGACTGCTTATAGATTGAAAAACTTTTATCAGAATCTTGACAATCTCAAAGTTAATAAGGTCTTCGTATACCTTGATTCATGCTTTAATGGCGTTGCAGCAAGAGGTTCGGAGATGCTAGCAAAAGGGACTAGGCCAGCCCTTGTCTACATTGATGATATTACTTTGCATTCTGATGACGTTGTCTCTATGATTGCATCGTCATCAGGGCAGACGAGTCATTCCTATCCTGAAACAAATCACGGGCTTTTTACATATTTCTTGCTAAAAGGGCTCATGGGCGAAGCCGATTCAGACTATGATCATTGGATTAGTGTTCCTGAGATCTTCAACTATGTGAAGACGCATGTTACAAGAGTGTCCCGCAAGATGGGCATAGAACAGACACCTGTCATTATACCATCCGTGGATATGCTGAAGGATATTGCTGTGAGCAGAGTTTCAAATTAAATTGAAAGAGTTAGAAGTAAGATCGGTAATCAATACAATATCTTCTCTTGATCTTCAGATATAAATTTCATAAGGCCGGAAAGGAGAATCTGAGCGATTCGAACATTTTAATATGTCGTCGAGGCTTCTCACTGATTGAGAAGTCAAATTTAATCTATTGAAATATTAAAGCTTTTAGAAGATTATGTCACACATTCTGTACTTTTGGTCGTTCTTTTTCGAGCTGTACTGTTAGATTTTTGACAGATGCATTTCATGATTTGAATAATCCTTTCTCATGACTCAATTCATTTTAAAGATTCTAGGTTGGCCATACCCTAACCATGAATCCATTTCAATCCTTATAAGGAGAGATGTAAGATGAATACTTTAAAAAAAATGAATGTCGTATTGTTGTCCCTTTCAATAATTTGCCTTTATTTTCCAAGGACAACCCTTGCCGAACAAAATCAGTTATATACCCAAAAGTCCATAACTAAAGAAATAACAAGGCACCCTCCTGAGATTCTATCAACGTCGGAAGAAGACATACCCATAGTAGAAGTTCCAAAAAAGAGGATGAATAAATGGGTGTGGATAGGGTTGGGGGTTCTTTTAGCGGGTGGCGCCGCAGCCGTCAGTGGCGGTGGAGACGATGGTGGAGGCAACGGTGATTCCTCTCCTCCACCGGATACAGGAGATGTGACAATTCAGTGGTAATGGAAATTCCGCTTCGCAGGTATTAGGCTTCTGGTTGCATGGAAAGACTTAATTTCCTGAAACCGCATCCATGAAGCCCATAAACAGGCAGACTGCTCTCTTGTACCAAAATGGAGAAAATTTAATATGAAACTCCCGCATAATAAAAGACAATTTTTGTATGGTATAGTATATTCTTCTCTTTTCCTTTCTCTTCTCCTGTTTTCTGCATGCAGTGAAAGCCATGACACTTCCGAGGATGTTTCATTGGACACAGGCTCAATTTACTTCAGTATTGAATGGCTGGAGGATACAAACACGGCTGCTACGAGGCAAGCACCCATTGATTGCGCATCCAACAGTATCTCTACCGTGGAGGCGAGTGTATATGATGAAGACAATCTCCTCAAAGAGGGTGGCCCATGGGATTGTAATGATCATCAGGGGACAATCACTGGGATTCCTTCCGGTGATAATAGGACTATTGTAGTCTTTGGTAAAGATACCAACGGAAATGTTTTATACAGGGGCGAGAGATCAGGCATAACTGTCACTGGGGGCCAAACGAACAATGCCGGTACAATAGAAGCCGAACCATTTGTCACAACATTGCTGTCCCCGGAAAATGGTTCATTCGTTATAAATGGAGAATTTGCTTTTCAATGGGAAATTGTGACAGGAGCCTTGGAGTATCGGATTGTGGTTTCAGCAAATAGCGACTTCACTGATCCGGAAATAGATGAATTGTCCACAGAAACCGACTATATACCCTCAATTACTCTCTCGGAAGGGACAACATATTACTGGCAGGTTTATGCTTATGATTCTGCTGGAAATGAAGGTAAAGGATCTGAAATCTGGCTTTTTACCATATTCTCTGCTCCAACAGCAATCACTGATCCGGCTACCGACATAACTTCAGACTCTGCAACCCTGAACGGAAGGGTGAATCCAAACGGGGCAAGCACAACATATTATTTTGAGTATGGTACAGACACAAATTACGGGATAAATACGGGCAGTGTTGATGCAGGTTCCGGGACAACCGACGTGTCCGTAAGCGCCGGTATAAGCGGACTCAACCCTGGCATTGAATACCACTTCAGAATTGTGGCGGTAAATGCGAACGGCACCACCTATGGGTCAGACCTAACATTTACAACCGGATCTGCCGCACCAACAGCAACCACTGATCCGGCCACCGACATAACTTCAGACTCTGCAACCCTGAACGGCTCGGTGAATCCAAACGGGGCAAGCACTACATATCACTTTGAATATGGAATAGATACAAGCTACGGATCGGTTACACCGGATACTGGTGCAGGTTCAGGGACAACAACTGTATCCGTGAGTGCCAGCATAAGCGGGCTCAGCCCTGGCATTGTGTACCACTACAGAATTGTAGCAGAAAACAGCCAAGGCATAACCTATGGATCAGACCAAACATTCACAACAGGATCAGCCGCACCAACAGCTACCACTGATCCGGCCACAGACGTAACTTCTGACTCGGCAACTTTGAACGGTACGGTGAATCCAAATGGGGCAAGCACTACATATTACTTTGAGTATGGTATAGACACAAATTATGGGATAAATACGGGCAGTGTTGATGCAGGTTCAGGGACGATAGCATTAGCCTTGAGTGCTGGTATAAGCGGACTCAACCCTGGCACTGAATACCACTTCAGAATTGTGGCGGTAAATGCGAACAGCACCACCTATGGGTCAGACCAACCATTCACAACCGAACCTGATGCGCCTGAAGCAACCACAGATTCGGCCACCAACATACAATCAAACTCGGTGACTCTGAACGGAAGGGTGAATCCAAACGGGGCAAGCACTACATATCACTTTGAGTATGGAATAGACACGAGCTACGGATCAGTTACACCAGATACTGATGCAGGTTCAGGGACAACCACTGTATCCGTGAGTGCCAGCATAAGCGGGCTCAGCCCTAGCATTGTGTACCACTACAGGATTGTCGCAGAAAACAGCCATGGCACCACCTATGGGTCAGACCAACCATTCACAACTGAACCTGATGCGCCTGAAGCAACCACAGATTCGGCCACAGACGTAACTTCAGACACGGCGACCCTGAACGGCACGGTGAATCCAAACGGGGCAGACACTACATATCACTTTGAGTATGGAATAGACACGAGCTACGGATCGGTTACACCGGATACAGGTGCAGGTTCAGGAACTACCGATGTTTCCGCAAGCGCCGGTATAATCGCACTCAGCCCGGTCACTGAATACCATTTCAGAATCGTTGCGGTGAATGCGAACGGCACCACGTATGGCTTGGATCAAACATTCACAACCGGATCTGCCGCGCCAACAGCAACCACTGATCCGGCCACAGACGTAACTTCAGACACGGCGACCCTGAACGGCACGGTGAATCCAAACGGGGCAGACACTACATATCACTTTGAGTATGGAA
>JAXHSZ010000387.1:0-4745 GCA_034190725.1 Thermodesulfobacteriota bacterium | reverse complement strand
ACACTACATATCACTTTGAGTATGGAATAGACACGAGCTACGGATCAGTTACACCGGATACAGGTGCAGGTTCCGGGACAACCGACGTTTCCGCAAGCGCCGGTATAATCGCACTCAGCCCGGTCACTGAATACCATTTCAGAATCGTTGCGGTGAATGCGAACGGCACTACGTATGGCTTAGATCAAACATTCACAACCGGATCTGCCGCGCGTTTAATTTGGGACAACAGTACTTTTGATAGTGCAAATTGGGACTAGTTCTCTTTTGTGGAAGAACAATGGGTTAAGCTGTTCTATAAATGACCTCAGGTATGAATTTATATTTCTGAAAAATAAAATCGACGGACAAAAGAAAGGAGAGGGATTATGAAAAAAAACATCGTAATTATGGCGCTTCTTTTCACACTATCAGTGTGTGCTACCGCATGGACCAGTGACCTGACAATTCCTCATAGGTTCAGTGCCGGCTCTACCGCTGTTGCAAGTCATGTGAATGAAAATTTTAGTGCCATAGAAAACGCAGTTGATGATAATGATATGCGTATTTCTGCAAACGCAGATGAGATAGCCAACTTGACATCTGTTGTGGGCAATCTGGAACTTGTTCGGACAATATCATTCCCGGGAGCTGCGCTGTCTTTTGACCCAACCTATACTCATATTGAGCCTCACAAGAATGGTCTTTTGTGGGGGATTGCTTACTCTGCTGGTGCAAGCATACTCGTTAAAGCACCCTATGATTATGCTGGTGGGGATGTCACATTTTGCATTTTCTTTCAACCTACTACTTCTTCAGCAGGACTTATCCAGTTCTTTCTCAAACCAACATCATACAACTCAGGCGATGGACAGATCGATCCAGGCATCTTAAGTGGAGATCCTGTGAATGTAGGTGGGATATCAGGCTCAGGAACCGTGTATGAACAGACTTTTGTGATCCCAGCAGATCGATTAACAAAAGACTGGTGGTATACTGCCATACAACGCCAAGATTTACAATCTACATATAACGATGAAGTTATCGTTTTCGGGGTAGCCTATGAATACTTAGCAGTACGATGACAGGGCGACAAGAAAGGGTGAAAAGGACGACCGAGATCAATCAAGAACTTTGATAGCGGGCTTTTATCGTCTCATTCCATTGATTTCAAGAGAGTGAAGATGATCCTGGTCCCTTTTCCCATTTCACTCTCTGCATGTACTGTTCCTCCGTGAGCATCAACAATGTGTTTGACGATGGAGAGTCCCAGACCCGTTCCCCCAAGTTCTCTGGATCTGGCCTTGTCAACACGGTAGAAGCGTTCAAAGATCCGTGGAAGTTCCGCGTCTGGTATGCCCATTCCCGTATCAGATACTTCTATCTGGACGTTGTTCCCTTTATCGAAAGCTGAAACCGTAATCTCACCGTTATCCGGGGTATATTTTACTGCATTGTCAAGGAGATTAATAAGAACAATCTCCACCTTTTCTTCATCCACCAGAACAAAGGGAAAGTCTTCCTGAATATCTATCGTGATCGACTGTTTTCTTTGATGTACTGTATCTGCAAAAACAGAGACGACTCTATTGATCACATCCATAATATTGATGGGTTCCAGGTTCATCTCTGTACGCCCGCTTTCAATCTGTGAGAGTTCCAGCAGGTCGGAAAGGAGTTGGTTCAATCTGTCCGTATGTGTGGCAATAATATTGAGAAATTTCAATGAGTTTTCAGGATCATTGATGGCGCCGTCCCGTAATGTTTCGACAAATCCCTTGATAGAGGTGAGAGGAGTACGCAGTTCATGGGTGACGTTCGCCACAAATTCTTTCCTCACCCTTTCCAACCTTCTTATTTCAGTGATGTCGTGGAAGACGGCAACAACCGCCAAATGTTCCTTTTTTTCATCGGTAATGGCTGCGGCTTGAACATGTAGGATCTTTTCCCCCTCATACTGAAGGGTGATCTCTTCTGTTTTGGGATTTCCCGTATCTAAAACTTCTTGAAATACAGCATTAAAACCACTGTGTCGTATGACCTCCCAATAGAACCTCCCCAATGCTTTTCGTGAAGATACATTAAACATGGTTTCTGCTGCCGTGTTGAATAAGATAATGCGCTGATCACTGTCAGCTGCTATGACTCCTTCAATCATCCCACTGAGAATTGCCTGTTTTTCTCCGATCTCCTTGGAGAGACTCTTGATCCTTTTTTGGAGTTCAATGCTCATGGAGTTGAAAGAACGTGCAAGATCTCCTATCTCATCTGTTGAATTGGCTCGTATACGTTCGGAGAAATTTCCCTCTGAAATCTTCCTGGCAACCCGAGTCATTTGAGTAATCGGGCGACTCATTCTCTTTGCGAACAGAAATCCGATACCCAGTGATATGAGAATAGCAAGAAGAGTGCCCCAACCGATTATCTTATATATATGAGTGATCCTCTCATTTACATGGTCAAGAGAAAGAGAGATTCTGATGACTCTATTGATCTTCCCGTTATCCGTCATGGGTATGGCAAGATAAATCATCTCGATATCCAGAGTTTCACTGTACCGTATGCTTTTCCCATACATTCCGGTGAGGGCGTCCCGTATCTCCGGTCTGTCAATATGGTTCTCCATTTTGCGAGGATCCTTTTCAGAGTCCCCTATTACGGTTCCTTCTCGATCTATGATGGTAATTCTTGAATGTGTTTCATTGCCGATTCTTTTGGCAACCGCGTCTACGGAATCCACCCCCCCTTCCACCACATCTTTATCTATCATATTCCTTACCAAGATCGCATTTGTTGTGAGTTGGGAGGATATCTGATTCACATAGTAGTTTTTTAGGGAATACCCTAAATAGAAGCCGATGGTAAGGAGAGAGATGAGAATAAGGGATATTTGGGCGAAAAAGAATTTCCACACTATTTTGAGGGTGATCATAAGCTCAGATACCTTCTTGAGAAAAATCACTTTGGAACATATATCCGATGCCCCTTCTTGTGACTATGTGGGCGGACGCATCTCCCAATTTCTTCCTGAGTCTTCTGATATGGACGTCGATGGTTCTCTCGGTTACAAAAGCATCGTCTCCAAGGACCCCGTCTAAGATCTGTTGACGGGTCATCACCATTCCCTGTCTTTGGACCAGGAAGAAGAGGAGATTGAATTCAGTTGTTGTGAGATCGAGAGAGGTGCCCTTCCATGTGACCTGATAGTTGGCCGGTCGTATTACGAGGTTTCCAAAAATAATGTTTTCCTTGACATCTTCCGTCTGTGCAGCCCTTCTCAGAACTGCGTTGACTCTGGCAATCAGTTCTCTCGGGCTGAACGGTTTTGTCACATAATCATCTGCTCCCAGTTCCAGTCCAACTACTATGTCGGTTTCCCCTGTCTTTGCCGTAAGCATAATAATTGGAATATGACGTGTCTCCGAACCTCTCTTCAGGAGACGACAGACTTCAAGCCCGTCCAGTCCGGGAAGCATAAGATCCAAGATGACCAGGTCCGGAGATTCTCTGCGAGCCCTTTGCAGAGCGTCTTCTCCATTGTACGAGTATATTGCGTTGAACCCTTCTCTTTCCAAGTGATATTTGATCAACTCCACAATGTCTCTTTCATCGTCCACGATCAAGATCTTTTCTTTCAGCATTGAATGTCCTTTGGTACTGCTTTTTCCGATTTGAAGAAATCGCCTACAGTATTGTGATGCACTATTCCGTGGTTTTGTCTTTGTACGCCCCGTGTCTTATATCCCGCGCATCCACCATATAGATAACACTCTCGGCAATATTGGTTGCAAGATCGCCTATCCGTTCCAGATATTTTGAAATTTGTATGATCCGGATGGCTCGTGTAATAGTTCTATGATCTTCTATCATGTATGTCAACAATTCTCTGAGGATCTGGTCATCCAGGTCGTCTATGACTTGGTCATCCTGACAGACTTGGAATGCGAGATCCGTATCTTCATTGATAAAGGCGTCGAGAGCATTTTTCAACATCATATGGGCCGCTTTTGTCATTCGAGGGATGTCAATATACTTTTTCAGAGGGGGCTCTTTGTTCAGCTCCAATGCCTTTTCACAGATGTTGACGGCATGGTCCCCTATTCGTTCCAATGATGCGACAATTTTTATGCTTTTTATAATAAACCTCAGGTCTCTGGCCATGGGCTGCCTCAAAGCCAGGAGTTTTATAGCGCTTTCCTCAAGCTCCATCTCCAGTTCATCGATCTGACAGTCACACTCGATTGTTTTCCTTGCCAGATCGGAATCCCGTTCCACCAGGGATCGTACAGCATGGTCTATGGCGTCTTCCACGAGAACACCCATTTTCAGTAAGTTCTTTCTGAGGTTATTGAGCTCTTTTTCAAATTGTCTTTCCATCGTCTTTTGTCCTTTATGCTTTCATCATCCGAAACGCCCAGTAATATAGTCTTCCGTAATCTTTTTGGATGGGGCGGTAAATATCTTTTCAGTCGTATCGAATTCTACCAATTCTCCCATCATGAAAAAACCCGTGTGCTCTGAAACCCTCGCAGCTTGCTGCATGTTGTGGGTTACGATAACCACTGTATATTCTTTTTGAAGCTCACTGATCAATTCTTCTATCTTTCCCGTTGCGATAGGATCAAGGGCGGAGCAGGGTTCGTCCATATCAACTGCCTGGCAAGACAGCGCAAGGCATGGTTATGCTCTTTTCCTTCGGCCCTCTTTTTGGCATAATAGCTTTTTGATTCTTGAACATACCTTATTGTGCAGCCGGCAATTTCGAT
>JAXHSZ010000386.1:0-16034 GCA_034190725.1 Thermodesulfobacteriota bacterium | reverse complement strand
CCAATGAGGATCGTGTCCATGCGAATCGGCGTTCCTCTTGTCGGTCCCAACCCTTCCATTGCGACTAATCCGTCCACAATATGAAGTTGCGGTTTGACCGTTTCATTGATCCGAAGAATGTTTTCAGCCAGATTAAGATGAGTCTTTTTCTTGTTCTCTTGTCCCACAAGACATCCCATGAGATTTTTCAAGCACACACTCATACCCACTTCAAAATGTGTCTTGAGTTTTGGCAGATTAATGAGAAAATCCGACTCAATACATTCTTTTGCCACATGAGCTTTGATGCCATCTGAGAACTTTATTTCGTATGGTTCGGAATAATTGAGGTCTTTCACTTCCACACCGAAATACCTTCCAAGTTCATCCACTTTCAATCGGGAGATGACACCAATCTTGTTCCGATAAAAACCGCTGTTCGTCCCTTCTCCGATCACAATTTTATTGTATCCTTCTTTTTGTAAAAATCGGATCAGAACGCTCAATATTCTGAGGTCTGTAGTATTCCCTGTGAGGGCGTTCATATTGGAGTTGAGGTTGGGCTTGAGAAGGATTTTTGTGTCTTTTGATGATGGGAGAATATCTTTGTACTGGTTTAAGGCGGAGAATAGTCTCTCTTTGATTTCTCTATAGGATGAACATTCAATGATATCGAATCTTTGTTCCATTGGTGATTCTCAATTTGTTCAGCTTTTCAAATTGTAGTGTATTTCGGCCGGGGTGACAAGATTAACTGCCGACGACCAGAATGTTTTTTACCATACAAGGTTCTGAGTACAGATGCCTGCTTCAATGTGAATGATTAGGGTTTGTCAAGGAATAAGTATCACATCTGGGCATTTCATCTTCAGACCATCTTTGCCCGATTTTCAAACACAAAATCCTCAAAATAGGTTCGACTATTTCTTCGGTTTTGCGTTTTCGGATCAAACAAATCTGACCTCAATCTGAGGGCCAAAAGAAATAGTTATTCCTTGACAGACCCTTGGAAAAGAGCCAAATGGGTTTATCACTTGAGCCCTTTTACCGCAGTGAAGACATCGTCGGGTGTAATGGCCTTCATACACTCTTGATAGACTTTGTGTTTACATGTGCTTTCATCGCATGTAAAGCGGCATGGAAATTCCTTTTCCACCACTTTGCAGTTTATCCCATACGGTCCTGTTTCAATGGATTTGGATGGCCCAAAAATCGCAACCGTTGAAGTGCCCACTGCAGATGCAATGTGCATAGGAGCGCTGTCGTTGCATACAAAAAGAGTGGATTCCGATAGAAATCCGGCAAGTTCCCTCAGGTTCATCATTCCGGCCAGGTTTACGGGTGTATGCTTCATACAGTTCATAATGTCGTCAACAAGTTCCCTTTCATCTTCAGAACCAAGCAGAACAATTGGCGCCTCCCATTCTTCGACCATCATATCACACAGGTCTGCGTATCTGTTCACTGACCATCTCTTGAGGGGAAGCCTTGCACCTGGATGGACGGAGATGAAGGGTTTTGTGATGCCATTGGTTTTTAATATCCATCGGACGTGTTCCTTCTCTTCCCTCTTCAAATAGACACCCCACTCAATACCGTCTGCAACACAGCCCAGATACCGTATGAGATCGAGGTGATACTCCACTCGATGTTTTATTTCGGTGAAGGGGACAACATGAGTCAGCAGATACGCTCCTCCACCAAAACCATAACTCAATCGAAACCGTGATTTTAAAAGGTATACGATGAGCCATAATTCTCTGATGTCCCCTCTGGCTTCGATGACAAGATCATATTTTTTTTGCCGTATCCTTCGTATAAAACCAAGATATTCCGCCAATGACGATTTATAGAACCAGAATGGATTGAGACCGTATATCGTATCAATATATGGATTCCCCTTGAGGAGTTCGGATCCCTGTTTTGATGCAATAAAACTGATCTTTGCCTGCGGAAAGGTTTCCTTCAAGGGTTTCAATATGGGAAGAGTCATAATGATATCACCGAGATAGGCTGTTCTTATAATAAGGATCTCTCTTATCTTCCTGTCTATCTCCTTTTTTCTTCTGAATATCTTGAATGGCCAAAAAACCGAATAACCGATTATATCCAAAAGGGATGTGGCAAAAAGTTTCTTTCTGTTGATTATCTTATATTTCATCCCAAAAGTGCCAACAGTGAGGATATGCTCTTATATAGCTCTCCGCTAATGCAATAAACTTTTCCGTTAAATGAACAGCATTCTTTTTTTTATTGGTGGCATCCCCAATAGGGTTTTCAAAGACGATCCTAAACCGTTTGTATCCTTCCGGGATAATAAAGGTTGGTATAAAGGCGGCGCCCGTTTTTGTGGCCCATGCAGCCGGACCAAGGGGAAAAAGCCTTTCTATGCTAAGAAATTTAAAGTTCTTTTGTTCCCCAATGAACACACCACCTCCTGCCCCGTCTCCGGTGGTCAGGACAACGCCTCCCTTTTTCAGGTGTTTATATGCCTTTCCTAGGTATCCGTCTGCTGAAAGGATGGGGGCGGGCAGCATTTTTTCATACTTGATTCTTTGTCTGAAGGCTATGGAACGTCCAACTTTGCTCAGCCCTTTGTCGGAGGGATATCCTATTTGCACCGGGTCATACCCTGACAACGCCAATGCCAGTAATGTGATCTGAACCGGGCCAAAATGGGGTTGAACAATGAGAGCTCCCCTGCCGTCTCTGAGGACCCTGTCAAGGACTTCCACGTTTTCAAAGTACACAAATTCCCTCAGTCTCTTTAAATCAGTCAACTTAGGATAGAGAAATATATGAAGCCTGTCTATGTAATGGACACGAAAATATTTTTTCGTGATGTCCCTCGCGGTGCCCTCACTGGAATCCAAAAAGGTCTTGATTGTAGAAGATATTTTGTCTCTTTTTTTCCCCCCGATGAAAAAATGCAGATTTCCTGCGAGTTGAAATAATAAGAATGACAAACTGACGGGAATTCCCCGCAATAACCACCTGAAGGGATACCAGACAAAAAAGCGCATGATATCCCTGACAATATTTTCATCAACTTGCATTAATGTTTTTTTGTTTCATAAGGTACCCAATACTACATCATTATCCGTACTTTATGAACCTTGCAACCTCGCTCAATATATTTCTTCTGTAGACAAAATTACCAAATTGACTACAATGGATATCACAATTCTTGATCTTATTGCGCACTTCCTTTGCTTTCATCGAGTTCCAAGCTTCTTGGGGCGTTATTTCACGGACATTTCCCAATGGCGGCATCTTAAAACATGTATGTATGTATCCATCACAGGTTATACTGAGATTGGTTATGCCCACCATACACCTCTCCACCATAGTCAGATATGGCTTTTCGAAATATTTCTTCATGGCCTCAAACTGTTCAGGGGGATTGAGTATCCTTGCCCCTTTCTTTTTCAGTGTTATGAGTTCGTCTAATACTTTATTTATCTCGGTGAGATCATCAAACCACAGGTCTGTTTTTTTATACCATTCAGGGTCACTGTCTATGGTCGGACCAAGTGGATTGAATATAATGCCGTCCAGCTTTTTCTTCTCCACAAGCTTCACCAAGTCTACGAGTTCATGCATATTCTTTTTCATAATGATCGTTGCTAAACAGCAAGACATGCCACTTCCCCTTGAGGCATCCACCAAGTAATCAATGGACTTCATAGCTTTTTCATGAATTCCCGGGATGCCTCTAATATGATCATGGGTTTCAGCATTTATCCCGTCCACAGAAACATGAATGTATCCCAGCCCTGAGTCAACAATATCCTTTGCTAATTCCCTGCTGATCATTGTCCCGTTTGTAACAACCCCTGTAAGCACGTCATTCTGAGTTGCATATCTGATGATTTCCGTTATGTCTTTTCGAACAAATGTCTCTCCCCCTGCCAACTGAATCCTGGTTGGGCCGATCCATCTTCTCAAATCAGAGATAACCTTCTTCCACTCATCTGTCGAGAGTTCTTCCGGTTTATCCATGCTCCAAATGGAGCATTGCTTGCATTTGATATTACACTTCAGTGTGACGCAAAAGATGATTCGAGTGGGTCTTGAAAGACCGGTATCATACCTGTATGATAAACCCTGCAAACTCCTGTTCCTGAACTGATTGAGTGCCCATGCAAGGGACTTGTTTCTCTTAAACATAATCAACCGCCTTTGATGTATGATGTGTGCTTGTATCTTGGTGGTCTGCAAAAAAAGGGTATGGATCGATAGATGCACGCGATTTTCTCAGGCAAAGGGTATACCCATAGTGATTCGGATACTTGTATACATAATTCTCCAGGAGAGAAGCAAAATCAACGAGCAACCCTTTTATTATATCCTTTTTATCTTTTTCTGTATTCAAGTTTAAGGCTGAATGAATAACGAGTCGGTGCTTTAAACCTTTTTCAGTGACAATAAAAACAGGGACAATTTCAGCGCCTGTCCTGAGAGCGAGATCAGCTGCACCCTGTTGAAAATTGGCTGTCCTGCCGAGAAAAGGGATGGAGACCGTCTTTTTTCCGCCACCTCCATCTACAGTAACACCTACAATTTCATTTCGTTCCAGCGCCCTGAAGACAGGTCGCAGAGAAGATTCGATAGAGATATGTCTTACAGGGAGAGTGTGCTCATATTTTGCCTTTATGCCGGCACTCCTTTTCTGTATTTCTGAGGAACTGTCCTCCTTCCAAATAGATGCTGAAGCGCTTATCTGATTCATTGTATACCCACTGTACCCTATGGCAGGCATCGTCATCTGAAATGCTCCGAAGTGGGCTTGAAACAAGAGGACGCCTTTCCCCCCCGCCAGGGAACGGTCAAGATGTTCATTTCCTTCTATCGTGAGTATCTTTTCTATGAATTTACTGTCCATTACGGGATAGAGCAATACTTCCATTTCTGAAATACAGTAATTCATAAAGCTGTATTTCACTATTTTTTTTATCTCAGCGATATTCTTATCAGGAAAGATCATACGAAACTCCTCGGCCATAATCGTCCGTTTTTCCCTTGAGATCAAATACAGGACTCGTCCTCCAACTGCTCCCAAGAAATAGACCCATTTAAAGGGGATAAATCGGATTATCGCCCTTATGGGATACCACATGAAGAGAATCATAATTCTTTTTATGAATTCCTTGACATCGATAGATGATCACGCCCCTTTCAATCGAAGCAGTGCGTTGAAGACTGTGTCAATATAGGAAGTTGCTGTGTTAGTGTAATATTTCGGATACAGGAGGCTTTCATTCTTGTGAATCAATCCTTCTCTCAGCGCCATCTCATAGAGTCGAGTGTGCGGCTCAATACGAATCGAATTGAATTCAAAATGAATCCTCTTTCCCAATTCGTACTTTGCCTTGATACAAAAGAATAACAAATTAAAGAAGGCTTTTAGGGATTGCCCTGGAGGATTTTTAAAAAAATTGTAGCAAATTTCCATTCCATCAGATTGTTTAAGGATACGGTATGTTCTCAAGATATCCTGCTTTCTTTGGGATTTTTTGAGTTGTAATAAAATCTCGTCCGAAAGAGCATCAGGAGACAACATGACTTTGATACATCCGGCTTTTTTGATGAGATCAACATATTCATCTGTGATATAAGCGTCATGAAACCAGGCCGACCATGAAACCTGAAGTTCCCGACGTATCATCTCTCTGCAAATGGACTCCGCATGAGAGGGAGGAACATTGAAGATGGAATCAACAAACATAAAATCACTGACATTAAAATCCTTTACCATTGCTTCGATTTCATCCACAACTCTCTTGGGATCTCTCAGCCTATACTTTTTTCCATTGAGAAATCCATATATGCAGTACGCACAATTCAGTTCACAGCCTCTCTTTGTCTCAACTCCGATTGCATCCGGGATTTCTTTATACTTCCTTATACTTAAGCCGTCTCTTTTTGCAAAAGGTAATGTGTTGACGTTCGGTTTTGCTCGTTCCCCGCTGAAACATATTTCATCATTCCACCTGTAGTATATCCCCTTCACAGCTTCCGGTCTGTCAAGATTATGCAAAAGTTCCCGAAATGTCTCCTCTCCTTCCAGAAAAACACCAAAGTCTATCCTCGGTTCATCCTCCATAATCTGTTGAGGAAACATAGAGAAGCCGGAACCTCCAACGATTATCTTTGTCTGATCACCCTGGACATTTTTCACCAGGCAAATCAATTCTTTGATAAAATCATAATAGAATACAACTCTTCTCTTGTTGGTAGAGTCGATGTTTCGTATGGAAATCCCAACCACATCCGGTACAAGGCGGGAAAGAATGCCTGTAAACTCTTCAAAAGGGTTTTTTGAAACGTTCGGATCAAAAACCTCCAGTGTATGTTCCTTGACCGAGGCCGCAATGTAACCGAGTCCCAATGGAAATATAGGCGGTTCGCTCCCGCCGAGGTAAGCTTGGACCAATAATACCTTCATTCTTTTTCAAGCAATCTTTTAGCGGAGCCATACATCTTTTTGAGCCCTCTGAATAGGTACTTAAAGAAAGGTTTCATGGGTTTGCAGTTGAATAACATTAATGCAGGTCCACTTACAAGAAACTTCAACAGCGGCGAAGGGAAACGGCCATCTTTAGCCAGTGTTATCAGGAGATTAAGATAACTCGGTTCTCTCATCGTATAGCTCTTCGAGTAGATCTCCTGCTGCTCATCATTGATAAGCCCGTCTGCCTTTGCCATCTGATGTAGTTTTGTCCCAGGATATAGCACAAGAGAAAAAGGCTGGAGATGAAATGGTTTTGGTATTTCAGAGATAAACTTGAGACTTTCAATTTTGTCTTCATCCGTCTCATAAGGCACATCCAGAATGAAATCATAACTGGGAGGAAACATTCTGTCTTTATACTTGTTGACAATCCGTATTGCCTCCATCATTTTCTCATTGGACATGGTCTTTCTATTGAAGAGCTCTTGAATTCTCTTGCTTCCACTCTCAATCCCCATCTGAAGATAAATCATTCCGGCATCCACAAGGGAAGCCATCTTCTCTTCAGTGACCGTGAGCGGACTTGCAAGGCAGGAAAATGGGAGCCCGACCTTCTCCTTGTACTCTTTACAGAATTCCTTAAGATCCCTCTCGGTTCGGGCAAAGAACGCATCATCGGAAATCCATATATATCCCACATACGGCATATTCTCCGTGACCTGGATAAGTTCCTTTATTATATGGGACGTTGATCTCCATCTCAAGTATCCCTGCCCCTTGTAGAGATTTTTCAGCGCATCGTTGATACAATATGTGCATTTGTGGGGGCACCCCCTCCCTGTCATTGTTTGATATCCTATCTTTTTGAGATACTTTGAGACGGTGCCTGTTTCAAGGAAATATTTTGTGAGGTCTTCCGTAAGGGGCTCTATCTTGTTGTTCAGCATGATATAATGGTCTTCCAAACTATAATCAGGGCTAGGGTAAATATCCAAGTTCATGGAGAGAGGTCTAAGGGGATTTCTGATGATTTTCCCATTAGATTTCAGACTGAGATTCGCGATTGTTGAATAATCCTCGTCTCTGTCCATCCTATCGGAAAGCTCCAACATGGCCTCCTCTCCGTCACCTACACAGACGATATCTGCGTAATTAAGTGACTCTTCCGGTCTAATTGTGGGATGTACCCCACCCCAGATGACGGGAATACGAAGGCCACTCTTCAGTTTCCTCGTAATCTGAACCGCACCGTCAAAGAAATTAGTCATCAAAGTAATGCCAATCAGGTCGGACTTTTCACAAAGGGAGATAACCTCATCAAGAATATAATCTTGATATCTGTGTTTTCCATAGATTAAATCGTCACCGTAAGGATCGGGCAGAAAAATCATTTGTGTTTTATGACCATACGCCTTCAGATATGAAGATATTGTTCGTAATCCAAAGGAAGTGATGTCAGGATAAGGTGATATAAGGGTTATTTTCATACTTTCCCCATTTCGTCATTGATACATCGACGAAATTCCTTCATTGGGTATCACCTATGTTGAGAATATTTTCCTACTACGAGGTTGTATATCACTGAATTTGAAGCAAAAAACGTTTCGAATCGAACTCACTGGAGGATTGGCTCAACTTTCGTCCGATTCGAACCGTTTTTTACTCCATATTCAGCAACCTACAACCTCTCATGACGGAAAGAATCGCTCAACTTAGATATCAGTAATTTCCAAAGCTCAAGATATGATATGAATCCGAGAAGTGAATCTCGTTCTATCTCAGCTCACTGCATTCCGGGAAACGATCAAGTAATGAAAGTACCAGATATTCCAATTCGTCACTTCTGATCTCAGTAAGATCATGTATACCATCTCACAAGGAATTTATAGATTCTCTTAAAGTCACCGGTGAACAATGCCCGTATTCCTTTTGATAAAATAATTGCCTGTTCTCCACCCATTTGTAACAGAGTATAGATCGTTGAAAAGACCTTTCGGTCAAAGATAAAAACAAATAGAGAGGCAGACATGACTCTCAATATCCACCGAGGAAAATAGGAAAAACCGGAAAGATACACGAGAAAATTTGCATACTTCCCCTGAGGTACGTGGAGATGTTTGTTGTAGATTTCCCGACGTTCGTCATCTTGAGTCTTGATGATACCTTCAGCCTTTGATTTCACATAGAGTTCAGTCCCCGGGAAACAGATAAGGGACGCTCTCTTCAACCAAAAAGGCCTTGGAAGCTCGAGGATCAGTCTCAAAGTCTCAATGACATCGTCGGTCGTCTCCCATGGATTGTCGAGAATTATATGATAACATGGCGGATAGATGCTGTTTGAGTACTCTTTCAACAAGCTCGCTTTTTTCAGGAGGACATCCCTTGAGATCCCCCTCTTATATATTTTCATTCCGGTTTTACTCAGTGTCTGTATGCCCATCTCCACAAAAACAAGCCCACCTTCTATCATGGCATCCATTTTTTCTTTGTTCAGTGTAAGAGGACTTGTCTGGATATGAAAAGGGAGTTTGATCTTCTCTTTATATTCCTTTGAAAACTCTATAATCTCTTCCAACGGTCTCGCCGTAAATGTGTCGTCAAACAAGAATATGCTTTCAATGAACGAGAGATGTTCCTTGATATGTTCCAGTTCCTTTATGACATGTCCGACACTTCTGCTCCTGAGATACATTTCACCGGGATACATTTCCGCAAGAGCCCTTTCGGCACAAAAAGTGCAATGGTGGGGACACCCTCTTGTGGTCATAGTCTTGTATGAAACGGTTCTCTTATATGAATCACTGAAAGATCCTTCTACATTGGGTTCCAAAGGAAAGCATTTCTTAAGAAGGTCTTTTGTCATGGGGGCAATAGAATTTATTGTATGGTCATATATATAATGATCGTCCAAAGAAAAGTCAAAATACGGAAGAGAATCCAGATCTTGTATGAGCGGACGCAACTGATTTTTAATTATTTTTCCGTCTTTTTTAAACCAGATATTTCTCGTATCAAAATAATCCTTTCCTTCTTCCAGCTTCTGAACAAGCTCTAAAAGGGCTTCTTCTCCTTCACCAATGCATACCATTTCAACATGCTGCATTGATTCTTCAGGAGCTACCGTTGGGTGAATTCCTCCCCATATTACAGGAGCATCAATACATTTTCTTATCTCTTGTGTCAGTTGCTTGGCCCGGTCGAAGTAATTGGTCATAAACGAGATGCCTATTAAATCACATTCTTTGCACAGTTCAATGGTCTCTTCGATGATATGACGCTCATACTGATAAATATAATCCTTTTTATTCTTATTCTTCTTTATTCCTCCCGGTAGAAAGATGTTTCTGACCTTTTTACCTTCTCTCTTCAGATATGCTGAGAGAGCTCTGACCCCGAACGCAGCTACATCCGGGGGGGTAGGAGTGATTAATGCTGTCTTCATACCTAAACTTTGTGCTCCTGTTCCAAGAAAAATCCCTTAGCAATACCCTTGTCACCATCCTCTCGCATGATTTTCAGAATATAGCCATAATGACAGGGGTACGTAAGGATAAAATCCGCAAAAATTTCAGCGAATCTTTTGGTGTTTTTCAATACGTCGGATTCGATGAATTCGCTCGTGCAGAGTTCAAATGGTGTACCTATAATGAGTCTGTGTCTGTCGTTCTTCTGCCTCACGACAAAGGTAGGCAAAATGCAAGCACCTGTTCTCAAAGCTAAATTCATCGGTCCCGAAGAGATCAAAGCCGTCCTATCAAAGAATTCAACCGGAACATATCTCTGTCCATCCCTTCCATCAAACGCAATTGCTACTATTTCGTTATTCTTGAGAGCCTTATAAACAGGTCTCAGAAATTTACCAATTTGAATGAAGCTTACAGGCAGTCTGTCGGCTTCATTCTTTCTCCATTTCCAGATACGTTGACTTAAAAAGGATGAGTGGATTTGCTTGCCTGTGATTTGGTTTACCTTATACCCTCTGTACCCGAGAAAAGGAAGGGGCAGAAGAAAAGATCCGAAATGTGACAATAGCAGAATGACCCCCTTGCCTCTTGATAGAGCCTCATCGATGTTTTCCAATCCCCGGGCATCCACCAAATTGTTTATTTTTTTTTTATTCAGGCCTCCAAAAAACACAGTCTCCAGTCTTCTCTTATGGTAGTTTTCGAAGCTTCGTTTTGTGATACTCTTAATTTTTTTTGTGTCAAACCTTTCTCCAAAAAGCAGACTAAGCTCTTTTTTAATTATTTCCCTGGATCTTTTGTCAAAGCTGTAAAAGAATTTACCAAGAAGACCACCTGCAGTGCTTATCACTCGAAAATTCAATATCGAATTAACAGCGTATACCAATCTTCCGGCAAGAACAAGAGTTCTGTCAATCACAAAAACGATAAATTGTCTCATATGCTCCTGTGAAAAAATAATAGAAAAGACCACTCATCTCCGTAAGACAGAGAGCCTTCTTATTGTAGACAAAATGCGATAGCGGCGTCTGATTTTCTTCAGGGTCCGATGCAGCTTCGAGGAGCTCAATGCAGATAAAGGAAAGGGTGAATTATATGGATCAAATGACTCCCAATCCACTTTTTCTATCTTGTACTTATTCAGCATGAACCGTAATAATTCTGTGCCGGGATGAGGATAAACAATCTCAAATTGTACGGACTCGGCAGGGAGAGAAAATGCATAATTCACGGTTTCTTCAATCTCTTTTCTCGTCTCTCCGGGAAATCCGATCATGAAATAACCTCTGACACCAATGCCTGCATCTTGTATCATCTTCACTTTTTGGGATATTTCTTCAGTGGTGCCCTGTTTCCCTATTCTGTTGCGAACATCATTTGAACCTGATTCCACGCCGACATTTATCAACTTACAACCTGCCCGTTTCATCAACTCTAAAGTTTCTTTAGTAAAGGAATGTAATGCATCATATCCAACACAGTCCCATGCAACATGTATGTTTTTTTCGAGCAATCCCTCACATATTTCCGTAACTACATCCATATTGTGAACGAACCTTGTGTCCATAAAGAATAAATGCCTGACATTATATTCGTGATACAGAAGTTCAATCTCATGAAGGACAATCTGCGGGCTTCTTGTTCGTACCTTCTTACCGTTAATCTTATAGGCTGCACAATACATACACTTGGAAGGACAGCCTCTCGTGACGATGATTGGAGCAGAGTACCCATCTTTTGGAACGCCCGGGATCTTGGGTCCCTTGTAGTCCTCCGGACGCATCATCTCCCATGATGGAATGCCCAAGCTATCGATATCAGGAACCAAAATAGGCTTATTGGAATGCGTGAACGAATCCTCTTTCCAGACAAGGCCCGGTATCATATTGAAATCTTCCGAAGGAATTTCCACTCCTTCTTTGAGGCTACCTATTAAGAGAGGAAGTCCGATTTCAGCCTCACCTCGAAAAATAAAATCACATTCGGGAAAATCTTCAACGGCTTGCTCAGGTTCACTCGCCGATGGATGAGGGCCGCCAATCACTATTACAGTTTCAGGTGAAACGGATCTGATGATTCGAATTGTTTTATTGGCCGCGGACACATCCTTTGTAAATACTTTTATGCCGATGACTCCAAATGCGTTCTCTTTAATATATCGCATAAACATATCCACGGATGGATGTATATTCCAGCTTTTGATGGAGACATCATATCCCGCTTTAGTGAGAGCAGTTGCCAAATACCCTAATCCTAAATCTGGAAAGAGAGGAACGTTTTTTACAAATGATGTATGAGGAACCATTAAAAGAGTTCTTATTGTATTCATTACAGGATTCCCATTTTTAATAACAATAACGATTCATGGAAGAATCGCAATAACAGATTCCTCTGTCGTAATAATCGAAAGAATCACGTTTAACATAGATTTCCATCTGTTCCGCTTCATTATATTGTTGGCTGGAATTCTTTTCGATAACGTTTTTTAAGAAAAATTTCCTTTATCATGAAGATATCTTCATATGATACTGTTTTTAAGAGAAGCATCGAAATAGTATAAAGAGTAAACCCAGCGCACAATCTGAGCATCAGTCCCACCATTGGATTCTTTGCATGTATGAATGCTGCTGTGCACATGATAACGCCGGAGAGCACAATTTTTAAAACAAAAGTCCTATTACTGGTACGGATGCCGTGCTTTGCTATAAAATATGAATTGATCAGAACTAATGTAAGGTAGGAGAATAATGTGGCAATACTGGCGCCTATATAACCGTATTGAGGAATCAGTAGGGTATCTAAAATGATATTCACTATCAATGATATTGTGATTCCGATTAAATTCAAGGTCTGTTTGCCAATGGAAGTAAGCAGGAAATTTTGTAATGAATTGAGAAAGAGAAACATGACCGTTGGTGCCAATATGTTCATTGCGATAATCGATTTTATGAATTCTTCTCCAAAGACGGTAATGATAAGAGGTTCTCCTCCATATAACAACAATGCTGATATGGGAATTCCTAATATCCAAAGAAGCTTAGATGAGTTTCCATAGTAATTACTCAATATATTCCTGGAATCACGAGAAGCGGTACGAGAAAAAAGAGGGAATATTGATGATACAAATGCCATCGGTAAAACCTGCGTATGTACTATCAGTCGATGCGGGACCTCATATAGAGAAATATCCACAATGTTGCCGAACAGCTTTAAGAAGAATATGTCGACCTTGAAGATAAGCGATAAGAGCAAAGCGAATATTGCAATCGGATATGACTCCTTCAGTATAAACTTGGAAAAAGAAACGCTGAAGCGAATCAATAACTTGGTAAACTTCCCATACAAGAACAGAGCGGAAAAGAGAAGAAAAACCATCGACGAAAACAGCTTCGCATAGAAAATACCCAAATATCCCCAGTTATAAAAGACAACAACCAGTATGAAAATGAATGAAGTGACATTTCGAATAGTGGTGCAATAGAGTTCATATTCCATTTTTTCAAATGCTCGTATTACAGAAAGGCATGTCATGCCGATACACAATAACATCTCGCATATAATTGCAAGCAAAATAGACAAGTTAATGGTATTGTCCCATGAAGAATAATATTTGAGTATAATGAACGATACGACAAATATGAAACAACATAGAAAGATTCTCATTGTGATGACGCTGCTCACATACAGGTCCGCGTTATCCCTCTCTTTTGAAATTTCACGACATAAAATAGCATCAAGCCCTAACTCCATGAGAGGCCGAATTGCCATGGCAATCGCAGTTGTCAGTGCATAAAAACCGAATAACTTAATGCCTAGGTATCTTGCCACCACAGCGACGATACCAAAGGTGATAAAAATCCCCAAAGCTCTGGATACTACAAGAAAAAAGGTGTTCTTCGCGAGCCTACTCGTGACATTTTCCCTTTTATCCCTCTCAATGAAATCAAAGTCTGTATGCTGTAGCAATCCGTTCTTCCTTTCAGCCAATATATCCTAGATCCTTCAACCTCTCTAATATTTCGTTATCTTCTTTGAGATTATCCGCTTCTCCTGAGCCTACTGAAATTCTTCCTTCATACGAATCTATATATGTGATTGGCGAAACACTAGCATCAAGAATCTGCGAGATCGGTTGACCGTCCATGTCCCTGGCCACGGGTAAGCCAAGGATGGATAGAATAGTAGGCACAATATCATAGACCGATATTCCCTGGAGAGATACGTTTTGTTTAATCCCATGTCCGGATGCTATAAAAATACCATCCGGACCATTTGCATGAGAACCTGATATCTTATTGTGCCCTACTATCTTGTTGTAAAGGTTTTTGTACCATTTCACAGGGCCATGACCATGATCCGAGGTAATGAATATTGTCTTTGTGCCGGAAATTTTTTCCATCAACCTTCCAATTATACTGTCAACATATTCATAATACAGTGGAATAACTTCCTTGAAGATGCTTTGATCTTTCTTTCGGTCACTCCAGAACTGGTGCTGAACAGCATCTACACCATGAAAATAGACCATCAACATGTCCGGATCAAAAAGATTCAGAAGATGGTCAGTCACCTGTCTTCGTAATACATCATGGAGATAAAAGACCTTCAGGATGTGGAATTTCAGTTTCTCGTCATTTTTTATGGACCCGCCGATATGAAACTCTTCTCTTATCTCTTCTTCCGTCTCCTTTTTATCGAATATTTTGTTTATCCCTGATCGCAAGTTCTTCAAATCATTATCTATATTCATGGGATGTGCCATTGACATTGAATCTATGTGATCACGCTGTCCGTGACCGATCCTATAAAAGAACTCAGGTACCATAAATCCGTCTATCTTTTCAATCGGATCCGTAACAAACCAACTTGATACTCCCACCGTATGACCCAACTCTGATACAATATCCCATATCGGGAGAGCCCGTCTATCTAAAGAAGTCACAGGACGACGTTCAACCAAACCAAGATCGGCCGCTTTCGAGAGGATTTTTGAGATAACAGGATCAAGGGGTTTGACTTCAAGGTACCCGCTGATTCCTTTGATTTTATAGATCAAAAAATCACGTATACCGTGTTTTTCCGGTGATTTAGCAGTTGCCTTTGTGGTCCATATCACAGGGGAATGTGTGGGTACAAATGTCTTCAGTTTCCCGGAGCACCCTCTTTTGATCAATGTGCTCAGGTTCGGAAGCTTTCCCATTGCCATCATGGGATCAATGATGGTCCAAGTAGCACTATCTATTCCGATCCACAGGATCTTGGGGCCCTTTTCATTATATGAATTTAAAAGATCTCCCTGATGATCTTTATGGACATGAGAATCGGCTTGTAAAGAATTCATGAAAAACAATATACTTAAAGTAAGAACAGAGAGAAACGCCACAAATAATGCCCCCAAAATAACATTGTCATAACTCCAGTTTCTGCCCCAAAATAGAATGAAGAAGTCGGTTGTTATAAGGCATAAGATATATGCCATAAATATGGATCTTTCACGCTTTAACAGTATGACATAGTGAAATTTCAGGTGAATCACAAGGTTAATTACGAGGATGGAGATCGTGACACCGGTAATGATGTATAAAATGGATTGCCGATCAATAGATGTGAAGATATTTAATATATTGGCTGCTAATACAATTGGTACCCCCAGCAAGAAAGCAAAGGTGAAGGCATGGTATAATGCCATTATAAAAATGGAACGTATTGAACGCAGAGTCCTCGCATTCAAACTCACCACCAGAACGGACAAACCCAGTCCATACAGGAAACCACAAACTATACTCCAAAACGAAAGTAATATCACAAGTTACCCCCTTAACTTTTCCTTTTACATCAGATTACTTGTCCTTTTGTGCTTAGTGATCATTGATCTTGTTGATCGTAGTTTTACTGTTCTTGTAACCTAAGTTTATGATGAAATCTACAGTAGCGGGACATGTCCATGCAGAAAAACGAGATTCACATATATAAAATATCTCAGACTCAAAAAGAAGATAAAGAAACGAGAGATCTTTCGGTGAAATTCTCTTTGGCGATCTTAGCAGCACAGAGAGCCAAACTCACAAAGACCCAAAATGGAACATATGTGAATTCCTGATCGATAGCTACGTAGAACGAGAAGGCAAATAACCCGG
>JAXHSZ010000385.1:0-8299 GCA_034190725.1 Thermodesulfobacteriota bacterium | reverse complement strand
AGAGTACTGAGTCTGGACTCCCTGCGCAATAGGTATGATCTGCCTGATAAGGTGTTGAGAAAGAAACCGGCATACTCATACATGATCCGTTCGGAAGGTCTGATGCCCAGGCTGTCTTCACATCGATTCCCATGAGTAAACCATTCGTAAAAGAGTGCTGAAGCATACTCTAAGATATCAGACTCATTTGTCAAGATATCCTGGATGAGTTCAACTCGTTTTCTACCCAATATCCTGTACAAGTGGGCCGTGTTTTTAATGAGTTTATAAAGATTTCTCGTTTCACCGGAGACAATCGGCTTGGTCCTGGAAAGCTTCTGCACGGTACCGCGTAACAACCCGTGAATCCCGCCTTTGAAATTATACGATTGAACATATTCAGATTGATCGAGATATGAAAAGAGGGCGAGCATTTGATGTTTTAAGTCTTCGCATTGTGTATATCCCCCCTCATGAGTGAAAATTGTCGGTTTATCTCCAAAGATTTCAAGAAGCTTTTCTTCAGGCACTGTGCCTTCCTGCTTCTCCAACTCGGTTTGAAGCTGTGTGACCATATTTTCCAGGGAAATTATCTTCCCCGACCATCTCTCTTCCTCAGTTCTCTTTACCTCCTCGATCCCTTTTTTGTGCCAGTGAATTATACGAAAATATACCAAACAGCCCATTAAAACCAATATCAGGATAATGGTAACTGTTATGGACTTTCTCACTTCAATCCTCCTCTTTCTTCTTTTGAAGGATTCCCCTTGTCTCTTCTATCTCCTCAGGTGTAACGCTCAATCTCATTCTCTCCATATTCTCCATGACCCTTGAAAAACGGACACCTTCAGCAGCACTGATCCATTCCAGCTGGAGTCGTTCAGGCCGTATCCCCAATTTTTCCATTCGTTTCCATACCTTTTCAACTCTTTTTTGGGTCCAGTGATTGGCATCGATGTAATGACAGTCGCCGAAATGGCAGCCTGAGACCAACACTACAGGTGCCCCTTTTTCGAATGCTCGCCATATGAACTTTTTATCCACCCTGCCGCTGCACATTGTCCGTATGAGACGAACCTGGGACGGATATTGGAGGCGTGAGACACCGGCAAAATCCGCACCGGCATACGAACACCAATTACAGGCGAAGGTGAGTATCTTTCCTTCAGGGTCATCCTCCAACAAAGAGTCGATCTGATTCTCTATCTGGGCATCTGTAAAGTGCTTCATGGAGATGGCATCAGTAGGACACTCAGCAGCGCATGTACCGCAACCTGCACACGCAGCTTCATTGACCCGGGCGGGTATTTTGTTGTCCTTGTCCATGGTAACGGCATTGTATGGACAGACCTTTACGCATATTCCGCAGATCTTACACAGATCTTCCTCCACTGAAGCGGTTATGGCGTCAATGGTGATCTCCCCTGTGCTCATGAGACGCATTGCCCTTGCAGCCGAAGCAGAGGCCTGAGTGACTGAATCTTTGACATCTTTTGGACTCTCAGCACACCCAGCGAAAAATATCCCCTTTGTAGCGGAATCCACAGGTTGGAGCTTGGGGTGGGCTTCCAGATAAAATCCATCTGAGGTCTTCTGGAGTGTGAGAATTTCTTGTATCTTCTGCATGTCCCCAGGCGGTTGAACACCTATTGAAAGAACCACCATCTCCACTTTATGCTCTTCCAACCGGTTTGTTGCTGTGTTCTCTACCGAGAGAATAAGGTTCCGTGTTTCAGGATCTTCCCTTATCTGTCCGGGGAGCCCTCGAATATAGCGGACCCCTTCCGTTCTGCTCCTCCTGAAGAGATCCTCGAATCCCTTACCGAATGCTCGTATGTCCACATAAAAGACTTTTACATCCATGTTCGGATAATGCTCTTTCAGCATGAGGGTGTCCTTAACGGTGTTCATACAACAAATATTACTGCAATACGTTCCCCCTTTTTCAACGGAACGAGATCCCACACACTGGATGAAGGCAACTGATCCAGGGACCTTCTGATCCGTAAACCGAATGACTTCACCTTTGGTGGGACCGCCTGCGTTGATAAGTCTTTCAAACTCCATACTGGTGATTACATTTTCATACTGAGTGTATCCATATTCATCCATCTCTGTTGGGTCATATGTGTCCATTCCGGTGGCCACAATAACGGTTCCGACCTGAAACTGGATCTCTTCGTCCTTCATGTCCAGATCGATGCATCTTTTCTCGCAGAGTTTGATGCATCGTCCACAGATAATGGGATCACTCCCAAGGCATTCCTCTCGATTGATGATATATGAGGATGGAACTGCCTGGGGAAAAGGCAGATATATGGCCCGCCGAGAGCTCAAACCCACTTCGAATTCATCAGGCTTTACCACAGGACATTCCTTGACACAGTCTCCACACGCCGTGCATTCGTTTTCATCCACAAATCTGGCTTTCTTGCGTATGGTGACGTCAAAGTTACCTACATATCCTTTGATGGATTCAATCTCACTCAAGGTGTATAATTTGATCAGGGGATGTCGACCGACATCCATCATCTTCGGCCCGAGAATTCAGATGGAACAGTCCATTGTGGGGAATGTCTTGTCCAATTGAGCCATGATTCCCCCTATGCTTGGTTTCTTCTCCACGAGATGCACCTGATATCCGCTATCCGCGAGATCCAGCGCCGCTTCAATTCCGGCTACACCTCCGCCTATCACCAAAGCGGATTGTATAACAGGAACCGTCAGCTCCTTCTGAGGTTCAAGACATCGACTCCGGGAGACTGCTATCTTTACAAGGTCCTTGGCCTTTTGCGTGGCTTCCTCGGGCATATGAGTGTGAACCCAACTGCATTGTTCTCTCAGATTTGCCATCTCCATGAGATATGGATTCAGACCGGCTTCAGAACAGACTCGACGGAATGTGGGTTCATGGAGTCTGGGGGAACAGGATGCAACGACTATCCTATTGAGACGGTGTTCTCGAATGTCTTCTCCGATCATCTGCTGCCCCGGTTCAGAGCAAAGATATGGGTTTTCTTTGGAGATGATCACATCGGGAAGCCCTTCAGCGAAACGGGTCACTGCCTTACAATCAACTGCACCGGCTATGTTGCGTCCACAATGACATACATATACGCCTATCCTTAATACATCACCAGAACTTGAAACATCAGACATTGAATATACTCTCCCATTTTAAATTTTACTCTACGGGTCAGAGAACTCAGTGGTTAATCTTCAATCCCACCCTTGTCTTTCAGGGTATTACAGGACACTATGATCCTCTATTGGATCGATTCATTCCTCCATTGCCTCGGCTAAGACAGAGATCATATCCTTGATATCCAATTCTTTGTCATTACTAAAATTATTTTTTGTACACTGAAGATGGATAAGACATTTCGGACAGGAAGTCACGAGAACCTGGCTTCCTGCTGCTATGGTTTGTCTTAAGCGTTTCATTTGAATGGTCTTTGAATGCCATCCACAGCCTACCCACGATGAGTTCCCACAGCAAATATTTCCAATCAACGAGTCCGGGGTATCCTGACTCTCCAATTCCGGAATCCGATCAAGTAACCGTCGGATGCTTTTGGATGCCTCACCGTATCGATTCAGACGGCAGGAATCCTTGAAACTGATCTTCGCAGATACAGGATTGAGTTGTGGTTTTTCACTGCACAAGTCGATCCTCTCTTCGATCACTTGTGAGATATGTGTGACTTTCAGGTCGAAACCTTTCACTACTGTTGGGAAAATCTCTCCCAGGGTGTAGAGACACTCAGGACAGGATGTGATGATTTCTTCAACATCGTGATCTCTTATCTCTTGATAACATGTCTTTGCCAGTTCTACAAATCCCTTCTGATCTCCTGACCAAAAGAGATCATGTCCACAACACCGCTCATTGTCCAGTACGACCGGTTCAATACCACAACGATTCAGAACCCTGAGAGCATCAATTGCTATTTGTACGGTATTCAGGCCTATGTCTTTGAAGAAAACATCGAAATAGGGCACGCATCCCATGAAGTACAAAGTCTTTCCCCGAGATTTGATCTTGACATCAGACGGAAGAAAATCTGTCCGTTTTTGTTTCAGATCCGGAGAGGCCATCATTTTCATTATTGAAAACATTGCTCCACCGTGACTGTATACGCCGGAGTCGCCCGATTCAATTCTCAATTCGCGTAATTTCCGAACGAAATCTGAAAACTTCACCCCAGAAGGACATCTTTCATCACATCGTCCGCACGTGAGACATGTCCAAATGAATTCTTGAACATAAGGATCTTTGTCCCCTTTTTCAATGACTTTGCTTGCAGCCACTCTCGGTGAGAATTCTTTTCCCGTTTCCGCTATAGGACAAGCACCGGTGCATTTACCACAGTCTATGCACTGGTACACTCCGGACTCTTTTATAAATAAATCAAGATTATCTTGACGATTCAAATCTCTTTTTTCAGTTCCTTCGCTGGGTTTTATCATCTTCTTGATATGGGACTCCGCCCAAGACCATTTATCTGTTTTACAAAGGCAAATAGATCTGAAGAGAGTCTCTCAAATTCATGCGCCAAAAAAAACTTGTACTGCAACCGATCCGTGCCCAATCCCAATAAACCAAGGATTTCTCGAGTATGCCCTATATTGCTCTCAGCCATTTCCGCACCGGATCCGTTTTGGCAGTTGTCATTCCGGCAGCCGACGATCAACACACCATCGGCACCCTTTTCAAATGCCTTCAAAAGGAGAGGCGTTGTGACACGTCCGGCGCACATGACACGAATCACATTAACACCATCTGGTATGGGTATTTCCTTGTCTCCCATGCCCGTATAGCAGGACCAGGGTGCCCAGTTACACATGAAGGCTATGATTTTTATCTTTTGATTCATCGTAACATCACTTCAATGAGTTCCTCTATCTGTTTCTCTGATTTGTATAATGTGTCCACTGCTCCCGTCGGACATACAGAGAGGCATGTGCCGCAACCCTGGCAGTGTATCTCAATGATGGTGGCCTTTCTTCTTTCCTCGTCTTCCCCCACGAGCTCTATGGCACCGAAGGGACAGACTTCGAGACATTGTCCACAGCCACGGCAAAGGTTTTCGTTTACCTGGGCGGCTATATTCTTCAATCGCATCTCCGATTTTCTCAGGAGGGCGGCCACTTGGGCAGCTGCTGCAGCACCGCATCGCTCTACTCCGTTGTCGCTGTTCACTGGTGTACCTGTCGTCTTGAAGATGCCGGGTATGCCTGTGGCCCATGGAGAGAAGCTGGCAAATCCGGGAAGTGTCCTCGATGTGAATACAGACCGTGAAAGGTTTCCCCTGAGAGGGACTTTCACAGGGTATCCCCCTGCAAAGAGTATTGCTGATACGTTCAAGACAGCATAATCATATCCACTGAGTTCGATCTGAAAATTTCCAAGATGCCCTCTCAAGCCTTGGATCCTTGATTCGGGCATATACACTATCCTGCCTACATTTATGGCTTTCAGAATGTCCTTGTCCCATAATGCCCGGCTTGTGGCGTCTTTCTCCAGAAGTTCATTTCTTTCATCGGTAATATAGACTTGGTATCCCATTCTCTCCAGGTCCAGGGCCGAGATAACACCCTCCGGTGTGACTCCTATCACGGCGACGCTCTTCTTCAGTCGATCCTCCTTGCCCGGAAGTTTTTTCTGAAATTTTACTCTGGATATGGCACACTCTATCATGCTTTTTCCACCATCCAGTATACTCTGAATTTCCATATTCTTTCGGGTTGACAGGAAGTTCTTTAAATTGATCATTTCAAAGATTGAAGGGTCGAGTGCCCATTTATTGAAAAGATTCCCTTTGCATCGCAGTTTCTGATCATTACAGGCAGTGCAAATCATATCCAAAGTGCAACAGGAACACGCAGCCAAGATCACACGAGTAAGACCCTTAACGAGTATTTCCGTAGCCACTATCCGGGAAGCGTCTGGGTGACAAGCGGAAAAAAGGACTTCACTGTGAACAACTTCCTGGAATTCACCCCCAAATCGGGCTAATTCCTCCATGATCTCTCTTGTTCCGATACTCTCATTGCAGGAACACAGAAAGAGACCTGCCCTCACTTCGTCCTCATACAGAGATGGAACACTTCTGATTCTTGGGGGGACCACCTGCATCTGGGATGTGAGAAATGCAGCGGCCTTTCCCGCCAAACCCGCTCCTATGAGAAGGGAGTCTCCCAGCCCCTGTTCTTTGTCATCGATGTTTTCGTAAAAGATTCTTTCTTCAGGCAGAACTGACACAAACTCCTCATCCAACGGTTTGGAAGAGAGTACAACATGAAATCTGTATTGTCCATATTTCTTTATCCCTGAATGGCTTACAGCCCCTATGCGATCGCACACTATTTCACACTGTCTGCATTCACTGCATACGCCGCATTGAAGACAGCGCTTTGCCTCTTCCATGGCCTGCTCCCTTGTGAAACCCAGCTCCACTTCAGAGAAATTGTTTTGCCTCTCTGCAATCTTCAGAACAGGCATGGTCGGTCTCTCGGCACGAGGCGTATCCGGGTCTATTGGCTCGTAATCACCTCTTGTCTCATCAGGTTCATCCATTTCCTGCCAGGGCTCTCCCCGAAGATAGCGATGAATAGACGCTGCAGCCTTTTTTGAAGCCCCCATGGCTTCTGAAACCGTTGCCGATCCTGTCACCACGTCTCCGGCTGCAAATACACCTTTTTGTTCCGTGTGGTAAGATCGATTCACCTTTATGGTGCTGTGACGAGATATATGAATTGGGCTTTCCTCGTCAATAAAGGAGAGTTCCGGCTCCTGACCGATGGCAACGATTGCAGTATCGGCATCGATGACGAATTCCGAGCCTTTTTTGGGGATGGGCCTTCTCTTTCCGTCAGGTTCCATCTCCCCCAGATTCATGCAGATACACTTTACACCGATCAGCCGATCGTCTTCTTCGAGAAAGCGAATGGGGGTAACGAGATAACTGATCTTCACCCCTTCTTCAGTGGCAAGAGAAAGCTCATTCTTGTCTCCGGGCATCTCTTCTCTGGTACGCCTGTACAAAACATGGACATCCTCAGCGCCGAGGCGTAAAGCCGTCCTTGCGGACTCCATGGCGGCATTTCCCCCGCCAATAACTACCACTCTCTTCCCAACCGGCTGTATTTCGCCCATATTGATTGATTTGAGAAAGGGAACACAGAGGTACACTCCCTTGAGAGTTTCTCCACCGAGTCCCAGTTTTTTGTTGACATCCGCACCTGTACTGACGAGGACCGCCTGAAAACCTTTATGAAAGAGGCTGTCTATACTTCTCTTCGTTCCGATGGGACTGTTGGTGATGATTTCTATCCCCATCTTTTTCAGGATGTCGATTTCGCGCTCCAAAACGGACTGGGGGAGCCTGTATTCAGCTATTACCGTGCGTAACATCCCCCCCACCACGGAAAGGGCCTCGAATATTGTAACATCATATCCCTTTCGAGTGAGTTCCCATGCGGCCGTCAATCCCGCAGGTCCTGAACCGATGATTGCGACCTTTTCTTCGTATTTTTCCTCGGGTGAAGGCACAGATGGAGTAAAGTCCTGTACTTCCAGTTCAGAATCCGACACGAACCTCTTCAATGAGCATATGGCAATCGGTTCATCCACTTCCCCTCTACGGCACTGCGCTTCACAAGGATGATGACATATCCTCCCTAAAATCCCAACCAGGGGGGCACTGTCCCGAATGATTTCCAGAGCTTCCCTGAATTTCCCGTCAGCAATAAGAGCCACATACCCCTGGACATTGATTCCCAGTGGACACGTCATCTGACATGGAGGCCTTTTCCGCTTGTCTATGAAAAATGCTCTTGGTATCCCCTTGTCCGAGATGCAGTCCACTGCTTTTATGGGAGAACCGGGGCGGTTTACGGGGCATATTTCTTTGCAACGACTGCAGAAGCAACATAATTCAGTGTCTATGTAACATGGTTTGTTCCTGACATATGCAGTAAACCCATCCTTTGAATGGCGAATTTCTTCAACTACGGATGACGTGACAATATCAATCAGAGGATGGTTTCTCACGGCCATGAGTAATGGGTGGATCGCATACAAGGATCTTACCCCGGATGGAAGAATTTCCGTATCTTCGATTGAGGCTGTCAGTTCTTCGTGTTCCTCTATCAGAACAACCCTGTGACCTATTGAAGCGAGGTCATGGGCCGCTTTGAGTGATTCTATTCCACTTCCCACAATCAGAGCACTGTAACTTTCAGTGGTCATTTAATCTTATTCTCCGGCATTACTATGGACAATTTAAAGATGATTCTCTCCTTCTTTATAGGTCAG
>JAXHSZ010000384.1:0-3091 GCA_034190725.1 Thermodesulfobacteriota bacterium | reverse complement strand
AAAATATGCTATTAATTTTATTTATGAAATTTTTGATAAGAAAGCATGTTATCAAATTCTCATCTTTTTGTAAAATCTATACTTTCCTCAGATGTGAACGGATCTTGCAAGAAGGGAGGGTATGAGAATATATAAATTTCAAAAAATGTATCTGCCTGCCCTTTCGATCGTTACTGTGGTATTGTTATTGCTGATTTTGATAAGCATCTCAACCTACAGAAACCTGGATCGGGACAAACGGAAAGCCATGTGGTCTCTCCACCGCCAGGGTGTGGGACTGATTCACTCCATTGAAGCTTTTGCTAGGGTCGGTTTCGCAACATCTCCTTTAAAGGATTCCATGGATGAGTTTATCCGGGAGATAGGAAAGAATGAGGATATCGCCTATATTTACATTGTCGATTCCGAGGGAGGGATCATCCATCATTCAGACCCTGCAAAGAAAGGAAACATCACCTCAAGGGAGGTTCTGTTTCCTCTTCAGGATGGGGTTTCTTCACAGGTTCGGCAGTTTTCCAAAGTCCTCCGTGTGTATGAACTGACCAAGGCTTTTTCTCCCTTTCTATCGGATCAATCTCCTCAGTACAGCAGCAAACATACCACATTTGAGGGAGGGCAGTCCAGGCCCTATTTGAATCATGTCATAGTATTGGGCCTGAAGATGATAAAATTCCAGGAAGCCCAAAGAGCCGATCTATACCATGCCGTGATCATGGCTGCTATTCTTGTGGCTTTGGGATCCGGGGCTCTCTTTTTCATCTTTGTGATTCAGAATTATTATCTCGTGGACAAAACCCTGAAGGAGACCCAGGACTATACCCGGCAGGTGGTTGCCAACATGGCAAACGGCCTGCTGAGCATCAATACGGCGGGAGAGGTTGTCTCTTACAACATATTGGCGTTAAGGCTGCTGGAAATGGACGAAAAAGATGTGCTGGGTATGGATTTGCGAAAGGTCATCGATTTTAAGACGTCAGGAATCTCCGAAACCCTTACCCAGCATGGTTCGATTTTGGAAAGGGAGATCCTCTATCAACCGAAGTCAGGTGAGACGATTCCCCTCTCTTTGAGTGTCACTCCCATCCTGAGCGAAGATCGGCCCATAAGCGGCGCTGTCATTGTGTTGCGGGATTTGCGGGAGATCAAGCAGTTACAGGAAAAGGTTCGGCGATCGGAAAAACTGGCCGCCATCGGCGAACTGGCTGCTGGAGTGGCTCATGAGATCCGCAATCCTCTCAGCTCAATCAAAGGGTTTGCACAGTTTCTGCGCCACACATTGAGAGACCGTCCCGAAGAACAGGAATATACGTCCGTCATGGTCCGTGAAATCGACAGGATCAATCGCGTGGTGAAAGACCTGCTGATCTATGCCAGACCCCTTACGGCAAAACGAGAACAGGTGAATATCAAGGGCCTGGTCGATCATACAGTACTCCTTGTGAATGCGGATGCTCAGGCTCAGCACGTGACAATCCTACAGGACCTCTCAGGAACCCTGAACAGCATCTTCATAGATGAAAATCAAATGATCCACGCTCTCCTCAACCTCCTTTTGAATTCCCTTGAGGCGGTCTCAGAAGGGGGACGCATTGAAATAGGGGCCAGGTTGAATGATACTGGTGAACAGCTCCATTTGTGGGTTGAAGATGACGGGAGAGGAATCCCCAGGGAGCATCAGGAAAAGATCATAGACCCGTTCTTTACAACCCGTGACAAGGGAACAGGACTGGGGCTCGCCATTGTTCACAAAATCGTTGAGACCCACGAGGGCGAGATTCACATTATGAGCCCCCCACAGGGCAAAGACAAAGGCACAAAGGTATCCCTGCATATCCCCTTATATTCATCCCACATGGAAAGAGAAGCACAATGAAACCAAAAATATTGGTGGTTGACGATGAGGCGGCACATCGCCATATGATTGAAACCGTTTTGGTCCCGGAAGGGTATGAAATATACCAGGCACAAGACGGCCAGGCCGCTGTGGAAGCTGTGGAAGAGCGTTTCTATGACCTCATTCTTATGGATATTCGCATGAGCCGGATGAGTGGTATTGAAGCCTTAAAGCGGATTAAGGAGATCAGTCCCGGTATTCCCATTATTATCATGACCGCATATGCCTCGATTCACACGGCAGTGGACGCTTTGAAATCAGGCGCCCATGATTATCTCATGAAACCCCTTGACATTGAAGAGCTGAAAATTCTTGTGAAAAAGGCCCTCCACCATCACCGATTGGAGCAGGAAAACAGGTTTCTCAAAGAGCGTCTGGAAGACCGATTCAACTTCGACAATATCATCGGCACAAGCAGTGCCATGCGCGCATTATTCGAGACCATGAGCCTTGTGGCCCCTACAGAAGCCACAGTACTGATTACCGGAGAAAGCGGCACAGGCAAGGAATTGTTCGCCAACGCCATCCACCAGAACAGCCCCCGCCGGGACCGTCCATTTATAAAAGTCAATTGCGCCGCTCTTCCTGAAACCCTTCTGGAGAGCGAGCTGTTCGGTCATGAGAAAGGCGCTTTTACAGGGGCTGTGGCGCGAAAGCAAGGGCGTTTTCAAATGGCCCACAAGGCCTCCATATTTCTGGATGAAGTCGGGGAGATGCCCCTCACCACGCAGGTGAAAATCCTCCGGGTGCTTCAGGAGCGTGAGTTTGAACCTGTGGGGAGCAGTCAGACCATTCAGGTGGATATTCGGATAATTGCAGCCACCAACAAAGACCTGGAAAAAGAAATCGAGGCAGGGCGATTTCGCGAAGATCTCTATTACCGTCTCAATGTGGTGAGCCTCCATGTGCCCCCTTTGCGTGAACATCGTGAAGACATCCCCCTCTTAGCGGATTTCTTTCTGAAAAAGTATGCTGAAAAAAATCAACGACTCATCAAGGGTTTCACACCAAAAGCCATGGACCTCCTCATGCGCCATTCATGGCCCGGAAATGTGCGGGAACTGGAAAATGTTGTGGAACGGGCCGTAATACTGACACGGGAAGACACAATAACTCAATCGGATTTTCCCCCCAACATAAGGGATATGGATGAAGAAAGAGAAGATAGTCCGGATCTGACCCCGGGCAAATCCCTAA
>JAXHSZ010000383.1:0-4643 GCA_034190725.1 Thermodesulfobacteriota bacterium | reverse complement strand
GAATCAACAACAAGATTAAAACCATGAAACGCCAAGCATATGGCTTTAGAGATATCGAGTTCTTCAAACTCAAAATCATGGCGATCCATGAGACAAAGTACGCTTTAGTCGGATGAACCATAAATAAATTAGCCAAACTAACGACATTCCCTAATTTCGGACATCTGTCAAACTTTTAGTAGAGGTTTAAGAAACCTAGTACCATGTCTCATAAGTTTTGTAGCTATTATTGGCAGTATTAAATGACAAAAATCTTAATCAATATTTAATCCACTAAAGATTAAGTATATTCATAATATCAATAAGTTTCATGTTAAATATGGGTGAAATCAATCTAATACTTCAATAACAATAAATTGTCAAAATCAGGAATAGAACTTTTGAAACACGGTACTAGTACCCAGGGGTTCGATTGAATAAGAATATTGTGGAAAGAGTTTTAAAAAGGTAGGTGAGCAATTGAAACACCGAAATTAAGCGATAATTTTCAACAACGTCCCCTTCAACGTCTGGATACAAAGATAACAGAATGGAGATTTGAATGAACGATAAAACACCAGTCGAGATGATTGTACACTGTCTTGAGCCGATTGCTTTAATTATCCGGGCGGATTTCGATGAACAGGGAATCCATTTTTTTACGCCGGATAATTTCTCCCAACAATTGGCTTTCATGAGACATCCCACAGGCAAGAAAATAGAACCTCATATTCATAATCTTGTCAATCGCCAAGTCCTTTATACGCAAGAAACTCTTTTTATCCGCAAAGGTCGTCTGAAAGTAAATTTTTATTCATCTAAAAAGGAATACCTGAAGAGCAGTATTCTCGAAGCAGGCGACGTCATCTTGCTTTGCGGCGGCGGTCACTCATTTGAAATGCTAGAAGAGACTTCCATGATTGAAGTCAAGCAAGGGCCTTATGCGGGCGAAAATGACAAAACTAAGTTTGAGGAGGATTCAGCATGTCGATAATACCAGTGAATGAACCGCTGCTGCCGGGGCGGGAATTAGAGTATATTACGGACTGCGTTACCACCGGATGGATTTCCTCGGCAGGAAAGTACATCGAGAGATTTGAAACAGAATGGGCGGAGTACTGCGGGCGGAAATATGGAGTATCGGTCTGTAATGGCACTGTGGCATTGGAACTGGCCCTATCAGCTCTAAACATTCCGTCTGACAAAGAAGTGATACTGCCCTCTTTTACTATTGTGAGCTGCCTGGAGGCTGTCTTGAGAAATTACCTCAGACCGGTTCTGGTAGACTGCGATCCCAGGACCTATTGCATGGATATTTCCGATGTTCGTCGCAACATCACACCCGATACAGCAGCCATCATGCCGGTTCACATTTATGGGCACCCTGTAAATATGGGCGAACTTCTCCAAGTCACCCAGGAGCAAAACCTGAAGATTGTGGAAGATGCTGCTGAGGCCCATGGAGCGGAATGCCTTGTAAATGGAATATGGATGCGTTGCGGATCATTTGGGGACGTTTCAGCTTTTTCATTCTATGCAAATAAAAACATTACATGCGGGGAAGGTGGAATGATCCTCACGGACGATGACAGTTTGGCACAACTACTTCGTGATCGGAGAAATCTTTGCTTCGGGCGAAAAGTACGGTTCCTTCATGAAGACCGCGGCTGGAATTTTCGAATGACGAACATGCAGGCTGCAATAGGCCGTGCCCAGTTGGAAAACATTGATGTCTTCCTCCGTCGGAAATTGGATATAGCCGCCCGGTACAAAGAGGGGCTCCAAGACCTTCCCTTGCAACTGCCACATATTGAACCCTGGGCCAGAACATCAGTTTGGATGTATACCGTGGTGCTGGAAGAGCAGGTGCCCTTCGATGCCACCGAGTTCGCCCGTCGCCTCCTGACCCACGACATTCAAACGCGCCCCTTCTTTATTGGACTGCATGAGCAGCCTGTATATCGGAGGATGGGGTATTTTGATAATAATTCGTTCCCTGTAACGGAAAAGATAAGCCGCCGCGGCCTATATTTACCTAGCGGGCAGGCAATTACAGACGAACAGATAGAATCAGTTATTAAAGCTGTAAGGAGAATACTATCATGAAGGGGAAAAGAGCTCTTGTTATTGGAATAACTGGGCAGGATGGCCCATATCTCGCGGAGCTTCTTTTAGAGAAAGGTTATGAAGTCTATGGCCTGGTGCGTCGGTCAAGCTCTGTCATAAAGACAAGAATTGAACATCTATATCAGGAACCTCGTCTTAAGGAAAGAAATCTGTCTCTTGAATACAGAGACCTTTCAGACGGGTCTTCTTTAAGGAAGCTATTGTCAAAGGTCCGTCCTGATGAAATATACAACCTGGCGGCACAATCTCATGTACGTATATCATTCGATCAACCTGAATACACAGCAGATGTATAAGTAATGAGAGTCTTAAGGTTTCTCGAGGCCTTACGCGATTATGCCGCAACTTCTTGAAATAACACTAAATTTTATCAGGTAGCCTCATCTATGATGTTCGTATCAGCTCCTCCCCCTCAAAATGATAAGACACATTTTCAATCCAGAAGCCCTTATGCCATTTCCAAGGTTGCAGCCTATTGGCACACAGTTAACTACAGGGAAGCATATGGTCTCTTTTGTTGAAATGGTTTTCTATTTAATCACGAAAGCAAACACAGGGGTGAAAATTTTGTGACTTGCAGGATAACCCGTGTTGCCTATCTCATTAAGCTCGGATTACTGGATAATCTCAATCTGGACAACCTGGAGGCCAAACGTGATTGGGGTTATACCCTGATTATGTTGAAGTCATGTGGCGAATGCTCCAGATGGAAAAAGCAGATGATTATGTGATTGCAGTAGGTGAATCACACAGCATCAAGGATTTCCTGGGCGCTATTTTTTCATATTTGAACATGGATCGGCAGGATCATGTGGAAATTGATTCACATTATTTCAGGCTGACAGATGTTGATTACCTTCTCGGAGATGCGAGCAAGCCAGAAAGAAATTAGACTGGGAACCAAAAAACGATTTCAATGAGATGGTGTGGATAATGACTGAATATGACCTTGAGCTCGTCGAATGGGAGGTGCACACTAAAAATTTTGTTAGGCAGCATTGAGCTCGATTAATATTTAGAATGGTGAAATAAGATGATATTTTCTGATTACGCCCATTTTTACGATCTTTATTATTCGAAAAAGGACTATATGGCAGAAGTAGATTTTGTATTGGAGCTTGCTTCCAGATTCGGAAATAGACCCAAAACTGTTTTAGACATGGGGTGTGGGACTGGAAGGCATATGGAAAAGTTTATAAAGGCAGGGATAAAGTGTGACGGATTTGACCTATCTCCTGAGATGCTTGTCCAAGCCCACCAGAGGATGTCCGGAAAAGATATCACATTAACTGAGGGTAATCTTACAAGTTTTGAAAACGGTAAGAAATATGATCTCATTGTTGCCATGTTTGCAGTGATGGGTTATCTGACTGAAAATGAACAGATGCTGGCAGGACTGCGGACAGCCTTCAAACATTTAAACCCTCAAGGAATTTTTGTCTTTGATGGCTGGTTCGGTCCGGCGGTACTTGTCCAACAACCTGAAGAAAGATGTCACGAATATGAAAATAAAAGAGGCAAGGTCGAAAGAAAGGTTGTGCCACACCTCGACCCAGTCAGGCAGACCGTCACCATGAATTATGAAGTAACTGTTAAACGTGATGGTCAAATTATCCAACGGATTTCAGAAGAGCATATCATGCGTTTTATGTTCATTCATGAAATGGCGTTTGCTATGGAAAAAGTAGGGCTCGAATTAGTTTATTATTGCCCCTTTATGGAGCCTGACAAAGGATTAACGACAGCGGACTGGAATGTTTCCTTTGTGGCGCAAAAGAAATGACCTAGTGGTAATGATTTTGTTTTTGATACCCTGCCCTTTGGCACGGTAGCTTCAATTTTCGCAATTAAATAATGACTGGTAATAAAGATGAAATTATCAGTAATAATCCCTACTAGAAACCGTTCCGCAGTTCTGCGCAGGAGTCTTGAGTCTCTTTGCCAACAGACGTTATTTGAGGAAATGTTTGATATTTGGGTGATAGATAACGGGTCAACTGATAATACTGCGTTGATGTGTGAGGAGTTCTGTACGAAGCTGCCCAACCTCAAATACCATTTGGAGCCAATTCCAGGTCTTCACTCAGGTAGGCATGCGGGTTTAATGCTATCAAGTAGTGATATCCTGGTGTTCGCAGACGACGACATAAGGGCTTTTCCAACCTGGTTAGAAGGTATCGCAGAGACTTTCAATAATCCTAAGGTTGCTTTGGTTGGTGGAAAAAACCTGCCCGATTATGTTCATACTCCTCCTCAATGGCTTGATGATCTCTGGAGATATAATGAATACGGGCGTTGTTTGGGATACTTGGCCCTACTTGATTTTGGAGACGTTGTTAGATCAATTCCACCAACCTATATTTGGGGTTGTAATTTTGCTATTCAGAGATCCATTCTCATTGAATGTGGTGGATTTCATCCGGATGGTATGCCGAATGAAATGATACGTTATAGGGGAGATGGTGAAACCGCAGTTTCGCGATATGTACAGAAAAAAGGGTATTTATCAATATATAATCCTAAAGCCTCAGTTTATC
>JAXHSZ010000382.1:0-7871 GCA_034190725.1 Thermodesulfobacteriota bacterium | reverse complement strand
TAACCCGGGCAAATCTATGTTTATAAGAGTTTTGATTATCATCGGCATTATAACAACATCTCTTTTCATGGGCACTGTCCATAATACCAATGCAGAACAGATATCATCGCGTGAGTATATGATCAAGGCCGCTTTTTTGTATAATTTTGCCAAGTTCATTGAATGGCCCCCAAAAACCTTTGAGGACAGCAAGTCACCTGTACGTCTTTGTGTTCTCGGCAAGAATCCATTCGGCATTGCACTCGAATCCATTGAGGGGAAAACCATCCATGGAAGAAAACTCATCATCGAGCAACTCAACTCTACAAAAGAGATAAAAATATGTCATATGCTCTTTATTAGTGAATCCGAGAAGAAACAATTGGATTATATTTTAAATAACATCAAAGATTTGAATGTGTTGACGATAGGTGACACGGAAAACTTTGCCAGACTTGGCGTAATCATCAATCTTACCATGGCAAAGAAAAAGATCCGATTCAAAATCAACCTTGATGCGGCCAATCGTGCAGGGTTAAAGATCAGTTCAAAACTCCTGAAACTCGCTAATATCATTCAGGAAGGAGATTAACAGGGAAAGAACGGATGTTATCATTTCAAAACGTCTCCATTAAGAGCAAACTGACCACTATCATCATGTTAACGAGCACGATTGTATTGTTTCTTGCTTCTTTCTCGTTTGTTGTGAATGAAGTGATTACTTTCAGACGTGATATGATAGAAGATATGCAAACCTTGGGAAAGATGATCGGGATACATACGGCGGCATCTCTGGTATTTAATGATAAGAAATCCGCTGAAGAAACCCTTAAGGCAATGAGCGCGGATCCGAATATCATTGCCGCTTATATTCATTTGGACGACGGCAGAGTCTTTGCTGAATACAGTCGAGAGAGAAAAGACAATATGGAATCATTCTTTCAACCTGAACAAGACAGCCATTATCATACTCACGAGATTTGGGAACTGATGAAGAAGACCGGAGAAAGCTTTTACTTCTTTAAAGACCGTTTTGATCTGTTTTCACCAATTGTTCTCGACGGAAATATGGAGGGTGTGGTTCATATACGGTCCGACTTAGAAAAGCTTTATTCAAAGCTGTGGTGGCTCGGGGGCACAGCCACTATCGTAATGCTGATATCTTCCCTCGTGGGTTATTTTCTGTCAAGAAGGCTTCGTCGTGTGATATCCGAACCCATTTTACGATTGACGGAGACCATGAAGGATGTGTCCAAAGAAAAAACATACTCTGTGAGAGCGGAGAAAAAGACCAATGATGAGTTGGGTACCCTTATCGACGGATTCAATGAGATGTTATCGCAGATCGAGTTACGTGATGAAAAGTTGGAAAGACACCGGGATGAGCTTGAAGAGAAGGTGACTCTGCGTACTGCGGAACTCTCAAAGATAAACCATGACCTCAACCAGGCAGTCATTGAATTGAAACAGGCAAAGGAAGCGGCAGATATCGCCAACATCACCAAATCCCAGTTCCTGGCAAACATGAGCCATGAATTGCGTACTCCTTTGAATGCCATCATCGGTTTTACCGAGCTCATTATTGATAAGCGAATAGGAGATTTGAACCCAACTCAGGAGGAATACCTGAACGATGTGCTCGAAAGCAGCAGGCACTTACTCTCTTTGATCAATGATGTTCTTGATCTTTCCAAGGTTGAGGCCGGCAAACTGGAGTATAGGCCGACAGACTTTGATTTGAAGGACCTTCTCTTGGGCAGTCTTGTTATGGTCAAGGAAAAAGCCTTAAAACATGGTATTCGGATATCGAGTGATTTGAATGGTGTTCCTGATACTATCAGGGCGGACGAGCGTCACTTCAAGCAAATTATGTACAATCTTCTTTCAAACGCCGTCAAATTCACACCGGATGGTGGGTCGGTTGCCCTGAAGGCTCGTCATGTGTCATCTGAAAACGGCGGTTTCATAACCAATGACGGCAGAGCCGTCACTTTGCCGAATAGATATAATATTCTTCATACAATAACTGAAAGAAAATGTATAGAAATCTCCGTGGAAGATACGGGTATCGGTCTCAAAGCTGAGGATTTAGCGAGGATATTCGATCCATTTGAACAGGGTGACAGTTCTGCAAGCAGAAAGTATCAGGGGACGGGATTGGGCCTTTCCCTTACGAAGCGATTGGTTGAGCTGCATGGAGGCTCAATTTGGGCGGAGAGTGAAGGAGAAGGCAAAGGGTCTATCTTTCGACTTGCTATTCCCATTCATTCTTCCGTGAGATAATATTCGCATCTTTGAACAATCATGAAAGATAAGCTTCGAAAAGCCAACAGAAAGTTGAATCAATGTACCTATGCCGAAATCGAATCATCGTGAAATCATGTATCGGAAAATAGTGGAGGATTCTCTTACCTGCATACTTGTGGTCACAGCCGATACAATCCATTTTGCAAACAAGGCCTTTGAGGAGATAACAGGCTACACTTTGCAAGACAGGAAAGCCATGGGGCCATGGGATCTTGTATATCCTGATGACAGGGAAAGGATTCATAAAATAGGATGTGATCTTTTATGTAGCAAGGATTCGCGGAATATATATGAGACCCGTTGGATCCTTAAAAATGGTCGTTCCATATGGGTTGAAGTTCGAGCTACCAGCATTGAGCAAGAGGGAGAGCCGGCCATTTTGATGAATGCTGTGGATATTACAGAGCGTAAACAGGCTGAGGAGGAAAAACGTTTAAACGATGAAAGGTATCGTTTGTATTTCGATAATGTATCCGACATCATGTTCTCTGTTGATAAGGATTTTACGGTTTTGAGCGTTTCACCTTCGATAAAAAAGATATTGGGATATACGCCGGAGGAAATGGTCGGCAGATCGTTTCTGGATATAAATTTCATATCACCTGATTCAATAGATGATGCAATCTCCTATACAAGGAATATCTTAAAAGGGGAAGAGATCCCGCCGCCGGTTTTTAAGCTCATATCGAAGGACGGGTCTTTGCGGTTTGCGGAAGTCACTGCGGCTCCACTGATCAAAAGTGGCGCAATTGTTGCAGGGGTTGCGTTAGCCAGAGATATAACGGAATGGAGATCGGCAGAGAAAATGCTCAGGGAGGCCGAAGAAAAGTACCGTTTGTACTTCGAAAATGTATCGGATGTTATTTTTTCCGTGGATTTAAACTTCACAGTTGTGGATATTTCATCGTCTGTGGAGAAGATACTGGGATATACGCCGGAGGAAATCATCGGCGGATCATTTTTAGAGCTCAATTTACTCTCATCGGATTCTCTGCGCACTGCACTGTCAAAAGCAGAGTGTATTTTGGCCGGGCAACAGACGGAGTCGTCTGTATATGAGTTTATAGCAAAAGACGGGACGATTCGACTCGGCGAAGTCAATAGCGCTCCCCTGATCCGGGATGGCAAAATCGTCCAGGTGGTCTCAGTAGGCAGAGATATCACTGAACGGAAACGGGCAGAGGAGGCATTACAGGAGAGCGAAGAGATTTACAGAAATACATTGAATGACTCACCCAATCCCATCTTTTCCATCGGTACCGATGGGGCGATTCGCATATGGAATCGAGCCTGTGAAAAGGTCTTCCAATATAAGAAGGAAGAGATCATAGGTCAGCAATATGAGAGACTTTTAGAGAATAGGGATGACCTTGATTGTATGGATGTAATGCTGAGGAAAGTCTTTGATGGTGAATTCATGACAGACAAAGAAATGATTTACCGGTGTAAAGACGGGACAACAAAGCATACCATATCTCGACTGTTCCCTCTGAGCGGAAAGAAAATACTGGAATGTCTCGTCGCCAATACGGATATCACGGAAAGGAGACACGCCGAAGAAGAGCTTCGCAAAGCTCATGATGATCTGGAGATGAGGGTCAGGCAACGGACTGCGGAACTGGAAAAGGCAAATAAAGCCTTACAGTGGGAAATCATTGAGCGAAAGGAGGCAGAAGAAGCTGCTGAAGCTGCCAATATTGCAAAGTCACGATTTCTTGCAAATATGAGCCATGAGCTTCGCACCCCTTTGAATGCGATCATCGGATTTACGGAACTCATTGTAGATAAGAAGTTTGGAGAGATAAATCGGATCCAGGAGGAATATCTGAACGATGCGCTTCAAAGCAGTCGTTACCTTCTCTCATTGATCAATGATATCCTTGATCTTTCCAAGGTGGAAGCCGGCAAATTGGAGTTATGCGTGTCAGAGTTTGATCTCAAAGATCTCATCCGAGAGAGTCTGATCATGGTGAGGGAAAAGGCGATCAAACATAACATACAATTATTGACAGACATAAAGAGAATTCCCCCTATCATAAAGGCGGATCAACGTCAACTCAAGCAGGTCATGTACAATCTCCTGTCAAATGCCGTGAAATTTACGCCGGACGGAGGGAAAATCCACCTTTCTGTGGAATTGACTGATGGCTCAAAGATGAAAGCTCAAAGAATGGAGGGTCAATTCCAATGTTCTGTAGCTTCTGTTGAACCTGACCAGGATTGGATACAGATATCGGTGAAAGATACCGGTATTGGGATCAAGGCGGAAGATCTGAAACAGCTATTCAGACCCTTTCATCAGGTTGACGGTTCTATGAGCAGAAAGTATGAGGGGACCGGATTGGGCCTTTCCCTGTCCAGACGGTTTGTGGAACTCCACGGCGGCATGATCTGGGCGGAGAGCAAAGGAGAGGGCAGAGGATGCAAGTTCAGTATTGCCATTCCCCTGAGTGAGAGTGAAGGAACAGAAAAAAATCAACTGCCCATGTTGTAACGGCTCCAATTGGTGAAATTGATCGATAATCCCTTTCAAGAGTTACCCATTCTTGAGAGTCACCTCGTCAATCCATTTGAGATACTCCTCAGAACCCAAAGGGATCGGAAGGGCGATTATTTCCGGAACATCGTAACTGTGAAGCTCAATGATTCTCTCCTTTATCTTTTGAAATAATGACTCTTTGCTTTTTGCAATCAGAAGAAGTTCCTCCTCATCCCAGATCTTTCCCTCCCAGTGAAAAATTGATCGTATTCCAGAAATAATATTAACGCATGCGATCAGCTTTTCTTCAACCAGGACTTTTCCGATCTCTTCCGCCTCTTTTTCAGAGCCTACCGTGATAAAAATTGTAATGTAGCCGGTGTCATGCATAAAAAATCACCTCATACATAGAAGGTGTTATTTCGTTGTGTGTTTCTGATGTTTTTACAAAGATTCCCGACTCTTCGGAATATACGGAATGCAGGTATAATTTCCTCAGGATGAGGATGTTCATATGATTTATCCTCTTTTCTCACATCAGTCAATATATTTTTGCCACTGATTCCATCTCAGTGGCGATCAACCATATTCAAAAAGAAGAAATTGTTCGCTTTTTTTCCACTTGCTATTATTATGTATGGATGCTAAATAGTGTCCATCTATAAACGACTATTTTCACAAGGCTTACATCAGAATCAGATGTAAGGGCACATTACAATGTGCCCCTACCCAATGTATTTCTGCACAAGTATCAGGGAGTGAAAATGACTCATGTGAAAATGGATGATAACTTATTTTTAATAGACCTGAAGCAGAAGATTGAAGGTTTTAGAAACTTCATAGGTTCCTGGGTATATATTGGTGACCATAACTTTGTCGTGGATGTGGGCCCGGCATCAACTGTAAATGAACTCATAATGACTTTAAAAAACAAAGGCATTGAAAGGTTGGATTACGTGCTTTTAACACACATCCATCTCGACCATGCAGGGGGCATTGCTGAGTTTACGAAGGCATTTCCTGAAGCTCAAGTTGTATGCCACGAGCGTGCCATAGAACATCTGATAAATCCGAAAAAACTCTGGGAAGGATCAAAGAAAGTGTTGGGTGAAATAGCTTTGAGCTACGGAGAGATGAAACCCATTTCAGAAAGTATACTCATCTCTTCCGATGAATTTCATAACGAGGAAATCAGAGCTATCAATACGCCCGGGCATGCCATACATCATGTGAGTTATGTGTATGATAAGTATTTATTCGCAGGTGAGGTGGGAGGAGTCTTCCATTCATTGGGTGAAGAGCTCTATCAAAGGCCTGCTACTCCTCCAAGATTGTATCTGGAGAAAGCTTTAGACAGTATCGATAAACTTCTCAGCCTGGAGAGGAGAGAGATATGCTTTGGACATTTCGGACTCCATAAGGATTCCCATGAGATGCTTGAAAGACATAGAAGACAGCTCTTGTTATGGAAAGAAGTTATAGCTTCCCGGATGAAGAAGGCATCCGAAGAGGATGATTTCTTAGAAAGATGTATCTTTGCGCTTCTCTCTTCGGATTCTTCCTTTGCATCATTCAACCACCTGGACGATGATATAAAGGAAAGAGAAAGGTACTTCATTCGAAACAGCATAGAGGGGTATACAGGATATATCCGGTCTACAGGAGTCTAACTCGTGTTCATTCATAAATGGCTATTTTTCTGCGTCAGACTCCGATTTTTATCCTCAGAATACCTCTCGTATGCCTGTGTTTAAAATCTTCGTCTTTCTTGACCTTGCAGAAAATATCTCATTTCTGGATGAACACTCACTCAAAAACCTCTTACGGCAACTGAAGCCCGTATTTCTTCATCTTTCTCCAGAGAGTGGAGCGATTGATTCCAAGGGTTTTGGCTGTTTCCATTCTGTTTCCATGGTGCTTTTCCAATGTTTTTTGTATGAGATCTGCCTCTGCATTTTTCAGGGGATCGGTCAAAGGCGCCCTTTTATCTCCGTTCCATACATTGTAGTACTGGTTAAACTCTTTAGGCATGTGTTTCATCTCGATGACTCTGTCTTTACAGAGGACAAAAGCATGTTCGATAATATTTTCCAATTCCCGTATGTTCCCTGGAAAGTCATACCCCATGAGAAATTCCATCACATCATCGGAGACACCAAAGATATTCTTTCCTTTTCTTAAGTTAAACTTCCGAACGAAATTATCCACAAGAAGGGGGATATCTTCCTTTCTCTTGGAAAGAGGGGGCAGATCAATCCTCATTACATTCAACCTGTAAAAGAGGTCTTCTCGAAAACTCTTTGTTTTCATCATTTCAAAGAGATTTTTATTGGTGGCAGCCACAATCCTTACATCGGCTTTTATTGGGGTTAATCCCCCCAGGGGTTCATATTCCTTTTCCTGCAATACGCGAAGGAGCTTGATCTGAAGCGCAGGGGACATATCACCTATTTCATCAAGAAAGATCGTACCCCCATCAGCCAGGGTAAATCGACCTGGTTTATCTCTCTTCGCATCGGTAAATGCCCCTTTTACATACCCAAAGAGCTCGGATTCCAGAAGAGTGTCAGGAAGAGCGCCGCAGTTCACCTTGACATAAGGATGGTCTTTTCTGAGGCTTAAATTATGTATGGCCTTGGCAAAGAGTTCCTTTCCGGAACCACTGGGCCCCTGAATCAGGACTGTTGAGTCACTCTCTGCAATATCTGGAAGGATATGAAATATCTCCTGGATCAGGTGGTTCTTGCTGATGATGTCCTCAATGGTATACTGTTTTGCTATTTCCTTCTTCAATTCCACAACCACTGAGAGGTCTCTGAAGGTCTCAACAGCACCAATGACTTCTCCTCTTTCGTCTTTCAGTACAGCAGTGCTGATACTCACTGGAACCTCTTTCCCATCTTTGTTCAGTATGTTTACAGGCATGTCAACGATGGGTTTGCCGGTATGAAGGGTCTCTTTCAATGCACAGGATGTCTGACATATATTTGTCCTGAAAACGTTAAAGCAGTAATATCCAAGCAAGCATTTAAACCAGCCGCGAATTCGTAACGAGTTAAAGCACGATTACCGCGATAAGTTCCATTGGGATAACCCGCTATACAAC
>JAXHSZ010000381.1:0-17628 GCA_034190725.1 Thermodesulfobacteriota bacterium | reverse complement strand
CTGTCTTGTAAACAGTGCTTTCGTCATGATCCTGCCTCAAAACGAGTAATAGGCGATATGAGTTACGACACTTTTTTTAAGATAATCCAACAACTTAAAAATGTATTCGATGTGTCACTTATTGGCCTGGGGGAAAGCTTCCTTAATAAGGATCTTTACAAGATGATTGACCTATTAGGTAAAAAAAAGATTGACGTGTCACTTACTACAAATGGAACTGTATTCGACAACCAAATATTAGATGCCATCAATAGGGTGAAGAAGGTTCAAATTCAATTTTCTCTCGATGCGGCGAATCAAAATACATACAAACACGTAAGAGGGGTAGATTGTTTTGAAACTGTAATAAATAATATACAAAAGTTTATGGAAATGAAGGACATTAATGTCATTGTGAGTCTCGGTCTTGTAGTCATGAGGGATAATGTCAATGAATTGACTGACTTTATAATGCTGGCTAAAAGGCTTGGGATAAGAAGGGTACATTTTGGGGATTTAAACGGTTCATGGCTTGGGAACAACAGAGATGAACTGTTGATTGACACTAAGGAAAATCTAGAAAGAAATATAAAGAATGTGTATCAATTGGCAAATGAAAATGGAATTGATCTGAAATACAATCGGTATTCTTATATATGGAAGGATCAAGCTAATCTAACAAAATGTTGGTTTTTATGGGAGTTCCCATACATAACCTGGGATGGATATCTGTGTTCATGTTGTAACCTGCCAAATCCGGAGACACATAACTTTGGCAATGTCTTGAAGATTCCCTTCAGTCAATTATGGAATAGTATGGCATATCGTAATTTCAGAAAATTACTCAAAGAAGGCTGTCCTCATAAGCTTTGCCAGACCTGCCATCTGGCTCAGTAGTTATTGTTTTTCTGGCAGATTGATGATCATGTTGCATAAATATAAAATACTTTATGTAATAGATAACCTTGAATTTGGAGGTGGTGAAAGAGGATTTCTTCAGATCATGAATGGGCTTAACAAAGAGAATTTTGCCATTCATGTCGCTTCTCACCCTGGTGGTGAATTCGGGAAAAAGATCAGTGAAATGAGAGTGTCCTTTTTACCAGTCAATATGTTGAAAAGATATAATCTACTCACTATCCTTAAGTTGATAAGTATAATAAGCAAAAAGGGTATTCATATTGTCCACAGTCAGGGAGCGAGAGCTGATTTTTTTGCAAGAGTTGCGGTCAGAGCTACGCATCGTCCATATCTTGTCTCTACTATACAGATGCCAGTTGAGGGGTACAATGTAAGTGTCTTAAGGAAAAGATTTTATCTCTTTTTTGATCGGTTTTTTGAAAGATATGTTGATCATTTTATTGTTGTCTCTGATTCTCTAAAAAGAACTATCGCCAAAGACCATCAAGTCGATTTGAATAAGATATCCAAAGTATATAACGGAATTGAACTTGATGTGTACAAACCAGATGTTCTCGGTCATTCTTCAAAAGAGATAAAAGAGAATATTGGGATAAAAAGCGGGGATTTTGTTTTAGGAGCAGTCGGGCGGTTGATTTGGCAAAAGGGATTTGAAGATTTGATATGTTCTCTTCCACAAATAGTAAAGATGCATCCAGAAGTAAAACTATTGATTGTGGGAGACGGCCCATTGAGAAAAAGTCTTCAGGAATTAGCTGAAGGTTTAAATGTGAATGATAGTATTTTTTTCACTGGGTTTAGAAATGATTTAAAGGAGATACTCTCATCAATAGATTTATTGATTATTCCTTCTCTATTGGAAGGATTTCCCATGATAACTCTTGAAGCCATGGCCATGGAGAAACCAATTATTGCAACGAATATAGATGGAATAACAGAACAGATTACAAATGAGAAAGATGGGATTTTAGTCCCCCCGAAAGAACCCAATGAGATAGCAAAGGCTATCATGAAACTATTTTTAAACCAAGAAGGCGCTAGAAGGATGGCTTCGGCAGCAAGAAAAAAAGTGGAACATCAATTTTCAGTTAAAAAGATGATTGCTGAGACAGAAAAGGTCTATTTATCAATTCTAGAACTAAATTAAAGGCTCTGCATGTGTGGAATTTGTGGTTCTATTCATTTTAAAAAAAGAAATAAACCTGTTGATGGAGAGCTGTTACGGAATATGACATCTGCGTTGAGGCATAGAGGTCCTGATGATAGTGGCATGGTTTTTCTGTCATCAAATGCAAATTGCGATCCATTCATCATGAATGGTGTGAATGGCGATAGAGAATTTCAGGGAATGAACGGTGATTACAACATAGGTTTGGGCCACCAGAGGTTGAGTATCATTGATCTTTCTCCCTTCGGGCGCCAACCCATGTCAAACGAGGATTATACAATATGGATTACATATAATGGTGAGATATACAACTATAAAGCTCTCAGGTCTGAGCTTAAAGCTCGAGGTCATGAGTTTAAGTCGAATTCCGATACGGAGGTCATCATACACCTTTATGAACAAGAAGGGATCGAGGGCATAGATAAGCTGAATGGGATGTTTGCCTTTGGCCTTTGGGACGGGAACAATGAGAGATTGTTTTTGGCTCGAGATCGTCTGGGAATAAAACCATTGGTTTATTATGTAGATAACAGAAGAATATTATTTGCTTCAGAGATTAAAAGCATCCTGCAAGATCCTTCAGTTCCCAAAGAGATTGACTGGGCCGCTCTGGATCTGTATTTGACATTCAATTATATCCCTGCTCCCTGGACCATATTCAAAGGGATCAAAAAATTAGAACCTGGGTATTACCTGGTAATGGAACGAGAGACATTAAGGATTGAGAAATATTGGGATGTTCCTCATGCTCACTCGGAAAAGAATGGGAAAGATGAAACCACTGACAATGATATTGCATATTACAAGAAGAGACTCTTTAGCCTCATTGAAGAGTCAGTGAAAATGAGGATGATCTCTGATGTTCCCCTTGGCGCATTTTTAAGTGGGGGCATTGATTCCAGTATCATTGTGGGGCTTATGGCCAAAAATTCCTCTCAACCGATCAAGACCTTCTCAATAGGGTATCAGGACCTTGAATTGTTCGATGAAACCAAGTATGCCCGTGAGGTCGCACAACTGAACCATACGGAGCATTATGAATTTAAACTGACATACAAAGACATTCTGGATGTCTTTCCCACGGTTCTTTCCTCCTTTGATGAACCCTTTGCAGACTCCTCAGCCGTTCCCACATTTCTCGTTTCCAAAGAAACACGAGAATTGGTCACCGTGGCCCTTGCAGGAGATGGTTCTGACGAGTTATTTGCCGGATACAGGATGTATCTTGGTGAATATTTCAGGAGATATTATCTCTTTCTCCCATCATTCTTAAGAAATAGAGTAATCGAACCTTTCTTCAATGCGCTTCCTGACTCTCGTGACAGTCAGGTTTTGGAGTATGTTCGTCGGGGCAAAAAATTTCTTGAAGGGGTCAATAAAAGTCTAGTTGAGAGGTTGTTTTCATGGTCGGAGATATTTCCTCAGGATGAGAGGGCAAGACTGTTAGAGACGGTTGTCCGGACAGAAAAGCTTTGTCTCAATAGAGGAGAAAGTTTAATCGAAAAAGGACTCCTTCATTTCACGGAAGATGATTTGAATAAGATGCTTTATATGGATATGAAACATTCACTCCCTGGGGATATGCTGAACAAGGTAGACTGGATGAGCATGAAAAATTCTTTGGAGGTAAGGGTTCCCTTTCTTGATCACAGGGTCGTGAATACTTCTTTTGAAATGGCGGGGAATCTAAAACTTCGTGGAAGAAGAAGAAAGTACATCCTTATGGAAACCTTTCGGGATATTCTTCCAAAAAGCCTTCACAATCGCCCCAAATGGGGTTTTGAAATGCCCATAGGGAGATGGCTGAAAGGTGAACTGAAATTCTTGATTGATGACTATCTCTCAAAGGAAAGGATTTATAGACAAGGCATCTTTAATTCAATGGAAATCGAACGATTAAAACAGGAACTGTTCCTGAAGCGATCCGACACATCATGGAAGCTCTGGAATCTGATTGTTTTTCAGCACTGGCATGAAAGACATTTCCCTCATAATTGATAACATGGCTTAACAGATGAATATCCTTATGGTTGCTGATGTATCAATAAAGAATGTGATTGGGGGGGCGCCCAGAGTCCTCCATGAAGAGAGTAAAAGGCTGAAACAAAAGGGACACAACGTCTGGATTTTGACCAGACAGATTCCAGGCTCAAATACGGCAGGGGAGACGATACAAGGCGTAACGGAACTTCACTACAGAATTCTCGGGAACGATCCAATCAAGTACATTGTATCTTCGGTTATAAACTCCATGAGATTATTCACGAGAATAGCCAGGATGACACAATTCGACCTGATCAATTTTCATCAGCCTTTTTCCGCTTTGGGTGTAAATCTATCAAAAAGGAGTAAGAATGTAAGAAAGCTATACACTTTCCATTCCCCGGCCTTTAAAGAATACGAAACTCGCAATGAAATTCCTTCGAATTCCTGCGGGAAATGGAATCATAAGCTGAATGTTCGTTTCAGAAGAGCAATAGAAAAGTACAGTTTGAATAAATGCAGTAAAATAAGAACTTTAAGCGAATATATGAAGCAAGAGCTTTCAGATCACCATCATATTGCCAATGAAAAGGTTGAAGTAATCCCTGGCGGAGTAGATACCACTCTCTTCTCTCCGTCATCCCGGAGAGCAGAGATTAAAAACAAATTAGAGATACCAGTGGGGAAAACAATGCTCTTGTCTGTTCGTAACCTCGTTCCAAGGATGGGACTTGAGAACCTCATTTATGCAATGGCGGATATTGTCAATGTCACTGAAGATATTTTTCTCATAATAGGAGGGGAGGGGCCCTTAAAAGGAGAATTGAAATGTCTGGTGGAACATCTCAATATAGATCGGTTCGTACGATTTGAGGGGTTTATCCCGGATGAACGACTCCCATTGTATTATCAAGGTGCAGATCTTTTTATTTTACCCACAACGATGCTGGAAGGCTTTGGCTTGGTCACCGTAGAATCTCTTTCCTGCGGGACACCTGTATTGGGAACCCCTGTAGGAGGCACAAAAGAAATCCTTGCAGCATTAGATGACAGGCTTTTATTGAAGGGGACAGAACCAGAAGATATTTCTGAAAGAATCCTTTATTTTTTGAATAGACAAACTGAGCTGGAAGACTTGAGAGGTCAGAGCAGAAAGTTTATTCTAAATAACTATTCCTGGGATGGTGTTGTTCAAAGGGTTGAAGAGATCTTTAGAGATGTCGCTTAAAAAGCTCATCCTTTATAATCCAGAGCTATAGATTCCAGTATTAAATTTCTGAAATTCATATATTTCAGTATGAAAACATTTGAAAGAAAATCCGGAAAGATAAAAAACGTACACATCATTACCAGATTGGACAAAGGTGGATCAGCGGAAAACACTCTGCTGACCACTCTGGGATTAGAGAAGGATAAATACGATACAGTATTGGTGAAAGGCCTTTCCCTTGAATCGGAAATGGGGTCCGAGGAAAAACTTTCTGTGGAGAGGGGATTAAGACAAGCTGAGGTTGCAGGCGTGAAGCTGATTAGTGTTCCTTCACTCATGCGCAGAATAAATCCTGTGGCAGACTTGAAAGCTTTGTTTCATATATACAAAATACTCATCAAGGAAAGACCGCTTATCGTACACACACACACTTCAAAGGCCGGCATTCTTGGTCGCTTGGCAGCCTTGCTTGTGGGAATTCCTATAGTCGTACATACGCCCCATGGTCACGTTTTTTATGGCTACCAAGGAAGAATTCAAACAATTTTTTTTATCCTGATAGAGAAGCTCATGGCCTCCATAACAGATAAGATCATAGCTTTGACGGAAAATGAAAAGAAAGAGCATCTTCACTTCAATGTTGCACAGCAGGATAAATTTACCGTAGTACCCAGTGGGGTGCAGTTAAGAAATTTCTTCGAAAATGGGCAAGGACATTTACTGAAGGAAGAGTTGGGAATTCCTGAAGAAGATTCAATTGTGGGCACAGTTGGAAGACTCATCGAAATTAAGGGACAGACGTTCATGCTGGATGCTGCACGTTTGGTTTTAAATACAATGCCAAACACGACTTTTTTATTTGTTGGGAATGGCCATCTTCTAGACAGCTTAAATGAGCAGGCCTTTGCCTTGGGAATCAAGGATAAAGTTAAATTTACAGGGTGGAGAAGTGATATTTCTCAATATATAAGCGCAATGGATATTTTTGTATTCCCTTCTTTGAATGAGGGTATGGGAAGGGTTCTTGTTGAGGCTATGGCTGCGGAAAAACCTATTGTGGCCTCTAACATCGGTGGTATTCCGAACCTTGTCAAAGATGGAATCAACGGTATATTATTTCCATCAAGAGATTCGGATGCCATGGCAGAAGCCATTATAAAACTGCTTCAAGATAGATATCTGGCGGAAAAGATGGGACAGGAAGGCAGAAAACGAGTCTATCCAGCATTTGATGCGAATACAATGGTAAGGAAGATTAATGGATTGTACGAAGAGTTGCTGATGGAGAAGGGGAGGGGGATACTCAACCGGGTATACACGAGTTGCTATGAACCAGGAGAAAAAGACAACATAATAGATATAAAAAGGCAAATTAATATCTACCCAGATATATAAAAAGACTAAACTAATACTTAATAAATACCGATAAAAAATGTAAAAATGGAGTAATTTATGATAGTTACAATCCATCAACCCCAGTACTTGCCGTGGTTGGGGTACTTCGATAAGATAAACAGGGCAGATATTTTCGTTCTATTAGATAATGTGCAATACAAGAAAAACGAATGGCAGAATCGCAATCGCATAAAAACAGCGAATGGATGGCAATGGGTGACAGTGCCTGTGAAGTATAAATTCCCAGAGAAAATTTACGAAGTAAAAATAAATAATTCAATAGATTGGAAGAGAAAACATCTCAATGCTATCTTTTTCAATTACGCCAAATCTCAATACTTTAGGATGTATCAATCTTTTTTCCAAGATGTATTTTCAAGAGACTGGGAGACACTTCTTGATATAAATGTCCATCTCATATATTTTCTCATGGAATCCCTTTGTATTGATACAAAGTTTTTAATGGCTTCTGATCTTCGACTCAGAGAAGATCCAACAGACAGACTCATCGACATTTGCAAAGAGGTGGGAGCAGATGTGTATCTTGCTGGGAAAGACGGAAAAAATTACATGGACATTGAACGGTTTGAAGAAGAGCATATCAGTATTACCTTTCAAGACTTTCAACATCCCACATACAACCAACTTTATATGGGATTTGAATACAACATGTCAATCATAGATCTTCTTTTCAATTATGGACAGGACAGTATGAAGGTCCTTGGAGGTGAATGTTGAACATCTTGGCCATAGGTGCACATCCAGATGATATAGAAATTGGCTGTGGTGGAACATTGCTAAAGTACAAAGACAAGGGATTCAGTGTCTTTCTTCTGGTTCTGACCGATGGCCAGTTCGGTGCAAGCAAAGAAGTCAGAAAGCAAGAACAGATCAGGTCTTCAAAAATTCTGGATGCAAATGAGGTTTTCTGGGGAGGATACAGTGACACACGGTTTCCTCTTGACAGAAGATCCATTAACACTATTGAAGATGTATTGCGAAAAATAAACCCACAATTTATATTTGTCAATTATTATGATGATACACACCAGGATCACCGTTACCTTGCAGAAGCTACAATTTCAGCTACGAGATATATCAAAAATGTACTCTTCTATGAAGTCCCAACCACTCAAAATTTCTCTCCTAATGTTTTTGTCGATATAAATGATGTGTTAGAGAAAAAAATATCCTTATTAAAGGCCCATGAATCACAGGTCATGAAGACAAATATAGAAGATTTGTCCATTGCGGAGATTGCAAAGTCTTCTGCAAATTTTAGGGGGATTCAGGGTCGAGTGAAATACGCAGAAGGATTCAGATCTTTACGTCTATTCATAAATATGTAAATCGACCTGTATTCCAATATAACGTCAAAGTAGACAGCATTTTTCCTTCCTTCTTCTTCAGTTGACATTTTCAATTATAGTATTATAGTATGTAAAAAAAACCAAACCCAGAGAAGTAGGAGAATCACGTGAACCATACACAAAATAAAATTCCTGATCCAAAAGAGCTGGAAAAGGAACTCAATGAGTACCTTCAAAACAAATATGGTGGTCACATAAAACTTGCCCTGCCGGGTCTCTTTCCCAAAATCGAACCTGAAAAAAACGATTCAAATAAAGGTGATGAAAAAGAAAGTATCACTCAGATCAGATTTGATATGAAACCTGAAGAACTTGAGGCTTATCTTGACGAATATGTTGTAAAGCAAAGAGAGGCCAAAGAAATACTTGCCACTAAAGTATGCACCCATTTTAATAAAATAAGACTCTTTGAGGAAGGTCATAAAACAGACAAATACGGGGTCATCAGTTATATAAAGAACAACATAATTATGATCGGCCCTACAGGCGTAGGCAAGACATACCTTATCAAGTTGATAGCCAAGAAAATAGGGGTTCCCTTTGTAAAGGGAGACGCAACAAAATTCAGTGAGACCGGATATGTAGGAGGTGATGTTGAGGACCTTGTGAGAGACCTGGTTCACGAAGCAGACGGGGATATCAATATGGCTCAATACGGCATCGTCTATATCGATGAAATAGATAAGATAGCTTCCAGTGGGGGTATTATTGGACCTGACGTATCCAGAACAGGTGTTCAGAGGAATCTCCTGAAGCCTTTAGAAGAGACGGAGGTGGATTTAAAGGTTCCCCATGACCCCATGTCCCAATTAGAAGCTATTGAAGAGTTCAGAAAGACGGGAAAGAAAAAAAAGAAGACAATTAATACGAAAAACATCCTCTTTATAGTAAGCGGGGCCTTTGAGGGACTTGAAGACATCATTAAAAAAAGGCTCCATAAGCAGGAGATAGGTTTTGGTGCTGAAATTCAATCCAAGGATGAGGAGACTGAGTTTTTGAAACAGGTTACTTCAGAAGATTTTATGACATACGGTTTTGAATCCGAATTTATAGGCAGATTACCGGTGGCTGCTGTTTACGAAAGGTTGAATGTTGAGGATCTCTATAAAATTCTTAAAAACCCCAATAGTTCAGTGATCATGAGCAAGAAAAATGATTTCAAGGCCTATGGAATAGATATCCTTTTTGAAGATGATGCGTTGTATATGTTAGCGGAGCGAGCCTACAAAGAAGGAACAGGGGCAAGAGGGCTTGTGAGTTCAGTGGAAAAGGTTTTACTCAAGTTTGAGAAAAAACTGCCTTCTATGAATATAAAAAGGTTTGTCGTCATAAAAGAGACAGTAGAAGATCCTGAAAAACAGCTCAAGAAATTAATCGCAAATCCAAATGATGAAAAGATGCTTAAAAAATACGATAAATTGTTGCTTCAAGAGAAGAAGATGATGAAAGCATCTTTAAAGAAGAGAGAAAAGGAGCTTTTTGATAAATATGGTATTGAGCTTACCACTGACAGATTGGATTTGATAATTAATAAAGCAATTGAGAAGTGGATCGATAAAAATACAATTATTGAAGCGTTTTCTTTGGCCATAAAAAGGATAAAAGATTTTGAGGGATGGTTTTTCAATAAACATAAATCCAAGATAACTTTCAATGACGGAGCAATAGACAAGATAGCAAAAAAATCTATTGAGAGTGATCGAGACTCATTTGATATCTGTTCTGAATTCATGAAAAACTATGAACATGGATTCAAACTCATCAGAGAAAGGACAAAGAAGAACGAATTCGTCATTACTGAGGAAGCAGTGGATGACCCTGAGGGGTATATGAGCAGACTGATTAAAGAATCATACAGCAATAGCAATGAAGACATATCATGATTTTTTCAATGATAGATTTTTCATTGGATGTATTATACTAATGTAACGCTGATTTTTTTAGATAAATGTTACGTCTGATAAGATATATTATGTAAACCAATAAGTACTGTATTATATAAAGTCATAAATCTTCGCCCTCTTCTGAAGTGGGTCCCTTACATGTGTTTCAAAATCCCCGAATGTATTAAGGAGTTTATGTTTGGAAAAGACATAGCATCTCAGCTCTCTTGTGAGAAAGTGAGTCAGATAGAAGAATTTTACAGAACGGATTTTAGTAATGTACGGTTCAGATTGGGAGGATTGATTCCGAAGGTTGTGCCATGGGATTATGCTGCCATAGTATTTAACAATACCATAAACTATAATAAAGGATGAGAGTGGCTTCTCAATGATGGTTTGACATTAGCTGAGGAACTCTGGCATGTTGTTCAATGGAGAAGGAATAATTACAGTGGAAACTCTTTTGAGATCGAGGCAAAACATATGGCTCAGGGTTTTCTAAATTATATAAAAGACCCTGCAAATTCGTCGAAATAGCTTTAACTTTACTCACCTAACAATCAGTGATCATTTGCAGAACCTAATTCTATTGCAGACTCTGAGTGTGTCACTCTTTTGTCAATAATTCTTTTCTCTCTTTTGGAACCCATACCTATGGATTTCGGTTCGACGAGTTTCACATCAACACTTACTCCAAGTTTACGTGAGAGGCTTCTTTTAATATTCTCCAAGAGTTGTCTCTGTTTTTTCATCTCATCGAAGAAAATTCCCTCGGAAACCTCTACAAGTACCTCCAAAGTATCCATCCTGTCCTTTCTGTCCACAACCAACTGAAAGTGAGGTTCACACCCTTTTATTTCGTAAAGAACCTGTTCCACCTGGGAAGGAAACACACTGACTCCTTTTATGATCAACATATCATCCGCTCTTTCCATCACTTTTTTCATCCGAACGCTGGTTCTCCCACACTTGCATGAATGAAAATCCAGGCTTGTAATATCTCCTGTTCTAAAACGGACCATGGGAAAGGCCTCTTTTGTGAGTGTGGTGATTACTAATTCTCCTTTTTCTCCTGAGGATAAGCTCCTCCCAGTTGTGGGATCGATGATCTCAGGGATAAAATGGTCTTCAAAAATATGAAGTCCACACTTGAATCTGCATTCACCGGAAAGTCCAGGACCCAAAACCTCACTGAGTCCGTAATTATCAGTGGCATCGATGTAAAGTCTCTCTTCTATCTCCTTTCTCATATTCTCTGACCAGGGTTCGCCACCAAAGAGACCGACCCTGAGATTCAAAGATTTTGGATCAATACCCATGTCAGCCATAGTATCGACGATCCTGAGGGCATATGATGGAGTTGATAAAAGGGTTGTTGTCTTGTAGTCTTTCATTATGTTGATCTGTTTTTCCGTATGTCCACTTGAGGTTGGAATAACCGAAGCACCCAGCTTCTCTGCACCATAATGTAATCCAAAAGCACCTGTAAGCATCCCGTATGCAAAGGTTATTTGAACCACATCGTCCTTTGTGACTCCGCCAGCAGTTAATATGCGTGCAGTTAAGTTGGTCCAGGTATTGAGATCATTTCTTGTGTAACCGACTACAGTTGGCTTTCCTGTCATGCCCGATGTTGAATGAAGCCTCACAACTTCTCTCAATGAAACAGCAAACATTCCATACGGATAACTGTCTCTCAAATCACTTTTAGTGGTTAAAGGGAGGTCAGAAAGGTCCTTGTCGGATCGTATATCCTCGGGCAGAATATTGAGTTCATCGAACCTCTTTCTATAAAACTTTACATTTTTGTATACCCTGTTTAAGGTAGACTGCAACCTTTCCAGTTGTAACTGTTCCAGTTCTTCTCTTGGCATGCATTCATACGATTCGTCCCATATGTTCATTTTACTCTCCCAAGGGCTTCTTTACTCCCATATTTCTCTCTTTTCCTTGCCCAAGTATGCCCTTTGAACCTCTTTATTATTGAGAAGATTTTCACTCTCTTCTTCAAGAATAACCTTTCCTGTCTCCATTACGTATCCTCGATCTGCAATCTGTAAAGCGGCCTTCGCATTCTGTTCTACAATAAGTATAGTTGTGCTGAACTCATTTCTCAGGTTAGAAATCATACTGAAAATGTCTTTGCATATTATCGGAGCTAATCCCATTGACGGTTCATCGAGAAGGAGCAGACTCGGTTGAGACATTAATGCCCTGCCAATGGCAAGCATCTGTTGCTCTCCCCCACTCAAGGTGCCCGCAATCTGATTCTTTCTGTCTTTCAATATTGGGAAAAATGAAAAGATTGCATCCATATCTTCTTTTAATGAAAATCTGTTTTTTCTCCTGTATCTATGATAAGCTCCCAACTCCAAATTTGTCAATACTGTTAAAGGCGCAAATATCTGTCTGCCCTCAGGAACCTGGGATATCCCCATCTTCACAATCTTATCTGGAGACAGACCTAAGATACTGGTATCTCTGAAAAGGGCTTTCCCTTCATCTGGAGGTGTGATTCCGGAGATGGAGTTGAGAACAGTTGTCTTCCCTGCACCATTCGCTCCTATTAAGGCTACAATCTCTCCGTCATTCACATGTATGGAGACATTTTTCAGCGCCTGAATTTTACCATAGTACGTATTTATGTTCTTGAGTTTCAACATAACGTCTGTGCAATAAAGAAGTGCCTGAATTAAAAGTGACTCAAGTTTGAAGAGCCTAAAGTGAACTAAAGTTAAAGAATACGTTTTCAGAGCATGAGTCATGTATTACTGAACTTCGATTAGAGCAGACTACCATAAAGCAAACAGGGCAAGAATCAGAGCAGATGTTAAGAATGAACTTAAAATAGAAAAATTGTAACAGTTTAGTTTTGAAATTTTGATTGCCTTTGAAGCTTTACCAGTGGTTTCTGTCTCATAGGGCGAAGATAATATGATTATTTTAACTTTAGGCATTTTAGCTCATTTTAGTCACTTTAAACTTAATACTTAATCGTATTTAAGGATGTGTGTACTTAGAACAAGATTAAACACCTCTAGTGGTACTCATTATCGTGCAATTCCACTCAATCTTCTCCCAAGTAAGCCTTTATGACTTCATCATTCTCCTGAATATCTCCAGGAAGACCTTCTGCAATCTTTCGACCGGAGTTGAGTACTATAATTTCGTCCGATATGTCCATTACCAACTCCATATCATGCTCCACAAGGAGTATCGTTATATCCATATCCCGTATCTCCGTAATCAAACGACCAAGATTTTGGGTTTCTCTCGTATTTAGACCGGATGCTGGTTCGTCAAGCAAGAGCAATTTCGGTTCAGTGGCTATTGCCCTTGCTATCTCTAACAGTCTCTGTTTTCCAAACGGAAGATTTTCAGGATACTCATTCATTCTATCACATAAATCCACGATTTCGAGATAATACGTAGCTCTTTCCCTGGTTTCTCTCTCTTCTCTCTTCTTCTTAGACATTGATACAATGGAACTCATGATGCCGCAGCTGGTTCTTGTATGTCTCCCCAGCATAACATTCTCCAAAACCGACATATTACTGAACAACTGGACATTCTGGAAAGTGCGTGATACTCCCATAGCAGAGATAATGTGAGACTTCAGGTTGGTGATCCTTGTGCCCATGAATTCAAATGCCCCTCCATTTGGAGGGAATATTCCTGTGATGAGATTGAAGATCGTAGTCTTTCCGGCACCATTGGGGCCGATGATCGCCTTTATCTTGGTTTCATGAACAGCGAAACTCAGATTGGAGATCGCTACCAATCCTCCAAAGGATTTTTGAATATTGCTTGCATGAAGAATTGTATTATTCATAGTGAGAAAGTGCTGCTATATGATGTAGTTTGATTATTTTTTAAACCTGTTAAAGAGATATCCCAGCCCACCGATCAGTCCCTTTGGCATATATATCATTATTATGAGCAAAATAGCTCCGTACACCAGGATCTCAAAGTCTTTCAGAGCCCGTAAAAACTCCGGCATAATGGTCAAAAGACCTGCCCCGATCAGTGCTCCCCATAAATTGTGCATCCCCCCTATTACGACCATCATCACTAAAAGAATTGAGAAGGAAAGGCTAAATGAGCTGGGACTCACAAAGGTGACATAATGTGTATAAAGACTTCCTGCGATAGAAGCGAAGATTGCGCTTATTACAAATATCTGTAATTTCAGTTTACTCGTATTTACTCCCATGGCACTTGCTGCAATCTCGCTATCATGAATTGATCTCAGCGCCCTCCCTATCCTGGAATTGATCAAATTCAATGATACAACAAGAATGAATATCAAGAATGCCCATACAAAGAAGTAATATTTTACATCAGTATTCACCATAAATCCAACAAGAGAGATTCGTGGAATATCACCCATCCCAGGAGGACCTCCTGTCAAATCGGTCAATTCATTAAACACAATGTATGTAATCTCCCCGAATCCCAGAGTGGCCATGGCCAGGTAATGGCCCTTGAGTTTCAATGAAGGGATGCCGATAGCCAAAGCCACAACCGATGAAAGAAGAACACCCAGAAAAAATGCGCTCCAAGGGTGAAAACCAAATCTTGATGTAAGAACTGCTGAGGTGTAAGCACCCAAACCAAAGAAAGCAGCATGTCCTATGGAAATCTGGCCTGCGTATCCCATCAATAGACATAAGCCAATAGCGATGATTCCGTGGATCCCCACAAAGATCATGGTGCTTAAATAATAAGTATTGGTAGTAACAAATGGGAAGATGATTAAAAAGACAGAGAGGATAAGAAGTGTAAAAGAATTTTTTTTGCCCATGAGGATGTAAGAGTCTAAAATTTTTTAACTTCGCTTATTTCGGAGACCCCGAATATGCCACTTGGTTTAATGAAGAGAACAAGAAGAAGAACCAGGAGGGCGATAGCATCCTTATACCCTGAGTGAATAAGACCCGCTCCCAATGACTCCATAATCCCTAAGAGAAATCCCGCGAATACGGCACCGTAAAAATTCCCCAAACCGCCGAGAACAGCAGCACCGAAACCCTTCAAACCGAGTATGGCACCGTTATCATATGCCATAAGTGTGATAGGTGTGATAATAATACCGGCAACACCGCCTATTGCCGCCGAAAGAACGAAGGAAAGGAGAACCATTCGTCTCACATTTATACCCATGAGACTTGCTGCAGTACGATTGACTGCACATGCAGTCATTGCCTTTCCAACAATAGTGTATTTGAAAAAGAGTGATAATACGATCACAACAATGACAGTAATACCAAAAACCCATATATATTGAGGATTGAGAGATGCACCCAAAAAATCAATCCCCCTTTCTCCTGAAAAAGGAGGGAGAACATGAGCGTCCTTTCCCCATACAAACATAGCTATACCTCTAAAAAGAATGGAGACCGCAATGGTAACAATAATGAGTGTAATCACCGTAGGCTCTTTGATGGGAAATATGGCAAAACGCTCCATCACCATACCGACTGCGGTGAGGAGAAGAACGGTGAGGATAAACCCAAATATCAGAGGCAATTTTAAAACAACAGTAAAGAAAACCATGATAAGTCCACCCAGCACAACAAACTCACCCTGAGCAAAATTGATGATGGACGTGGAATTATAGATGATATTAAACCCTATGGCCGTAATTGCATACACACTCCCGATAGTGATTCCGCTCATAATGTATTGAATGATTTGACTGGAGAGGGACACATTTACCTCCAAGAAGAAAAAAAACTGAAACCATTTACAAACAAAAGAAAAACGGTCTCAGTTTCATCTACTCCCCTCCCCTCCCCCTTGAAGGGAAAAATCTCGGTTAAAATAGAAACTGAGATATGGGCACAGATTTGCTTGAAGGGAGAGGAGAAAGGGATTGTCACTATTTTTCATACAAGTCAAACTTCCCGTTTCTCACAGTGAGCATTTCTAAGGAATCTAATCCAAGTCCAGTATGATCTGTGGGAGAAAAACTAAAGATTCCACCAGTTCCAATGAATCCCTTTCTGTTCTCGATATTAGACCTCATCTTTTCCTTGTCTGGACCTACAGCCTCTAGAGCAGCCACAACAAGATTCACTGCATCCAGTGCATGCCCACCAAAAGTGCTTACATCCTCTTTGTACTGGGATTCATATGCATTTTTGTATTCAACCAGAAGTTTCTTTTGAGGATTGTTATCAGGTAAGCTTTCTGCAACCAATACCCTCCCACAAGGGAATATGACACCTTCTGCAGACGTCCCGGCTGCTGCTGCATATTTAGAATTTCCGAAACCATGGCTTTGATAAAGGGGTAAATTGATTCCCAACTGAACTCTATTCTTCATAACCGTAGTCTGAGCCGGTACGATTGACCAATTTACAATAGCTTGGGCCTTTGTTCCTTTAATCTTTGTCAATTGAGCAGTCATGTCTGTATCTTTTGGTCCATATGTTTCATCCGCCACAATCTTGATACCGAATTGGGGTGCATACTTTTTCAGTTGTTTTCTCCCCTGGGCCCCAAAACCAGTTGTGCCGGTTATTATGGCGATCCTTGAGATTCCTTTTTCCTTCATATGTCCCAGAATCCTCTGGACCACATGACTGTCTTTCTGAGGGGTCTTGAATATCCACTTCCTTTCTTTATCGGTCTTTGGATTTCGAACTATGGCTTCCGCAGCTGCGCAAGAAATCAGTATCTGCTCTGCCTCTTCCATCACAGGTACCACAGCCATACTACTTCCACTCCTCGATGGCCCCACTATGGCCAATACCTCTTCTTTTAACAGCTTCTTTGCAGCCAATACTGCTGTGGTTGGATCTCCTTTGGTGTCTTCGATTAAGAGTTTCAGGGGATGACCATTGATCCCTCCTGCTGCGTTTATTTTCTCCTCCACCCAAACGGCTGTTCTTCTTTCTGGCTCTCCCAACCAGCTTGCAGGACCTGTGATCGAAAAGATGCAGCCGATTTTATATGGTTCTTTTACTTCTTCCTTGGCGCAACTTGTCATCAAAAGAGCAGTACCTAAAAGCAATAGTAATCCTGGAACAAACAACTTACTTTTTTTAATATTCATATTTTCCTCCCGCTTGCCTCTGATTATTCAAAGAATGATAGCCGATAAAGATACGATCTAAAAAAAGAAAAAACCTGTGAACCTCTTTGCATCACCTCCTTTGCATATCTGACGGTATAACACACCTTCTTTAACAATGTAAAGACGCTTATAGGTATAGGTAACCTACAACTGATAGAGCTTCTCTCCTTTCAGAACTGTGATGCTGTTTTTTCGTAATACATCGATAGCCTTGTCTGTTTCATCGAACCGACAAATAATAATAGCATCCTCTCCGCTTCGTTCTACGAAAGCATACATGTACTCAACATTAATGTTGTCACCAGAGAGTACCTGCAGTATACCGGCTAATCCTCCTGGCTTATCTTTCACTTCAATGGCAACTACTTCTGTCTTCCCAACTGTGAATCCTTTCTCTTTCAGTACCTCTCTTGCTTTGTGGGGGTCATTCACAATCAGCCTCAGTATTCCAAAATCGGTCGTATCGGCCAGAGAAAGAGCTCTGATATTGATATCAGCCTCTCCCAGTATTCTACTAGAGCCATCAGCCCCAGGAACGTCTTGAAGCCACGATGCGGCCAATCTTTCCCATCGTGGATGCCGAGAGGTGGCGCGTGCGTAACGAGAATATCTAGGTAGCGCCCGTAGCGCACGCGGTT
>JAXHSZ010000380.1:0-2017 GCA_034190725.1 Thermodesulfobacteriota bacterium | reverse complement strand
GTGCAAGGATTTTGTCGGTGAGGCCGTTGGGAAGGTATTTCTGTATCTTTTCGAGTTTTTCGTCAAAGGAGAGGTCTTGGGGGGGTTGTGCAGATGGAGAGCTTAAGCTGTTGCCGCATTCATCACAAAAGACGCTATCTGGTTCGACCTTGTTCCCACATTGCGGGCAAACAAGTTCCAATTTCTTTCCACACTTTTTGCAAAACTTAGCTCCTACCCTATTCTCATATCGACATTCCGGACAGTTCATCTGGACCTCGGCTGTTAAATGAATTTCGTGACGGAAAGAATCGCTCAACTTAAGTTAAACTATTTAATTGTTCATTGCATAAGATCTTATGCTTCTTCCCACTGCCTGTAATGATGGAAGTTTGAGTTGTGGAAGTATAGATTTCCATATATTAAATTTCAATGCGTTATCGGTCGGATTCCTCGACGACGTACTACAATGTATGACTTACTCGGATTCATCCCTCTCACCTTATGAAATTTAATACCTGAAAACCTATAGCTGAGTATTGAGCAGAAATTGTTTGATGAAGAGAGGGAATGCAACTAAAAATCATTGGTCCGAGCCTCTTTGACATCAGACTACCAATATCTATGGGGCTTGTAAAGGATTTTCTATAAACTTCTCGAAAGTTGGTATCTTTCATTTATCATTTCCATCCGGTAAATGAAGGATGCTGAAAGGTATACGATTCATTTCCTTGACCTACAAAAGTGACTATGGTATTATGACCATGTCATATCAATTTGGACTTATAGACAAAGTTTGGTATGTAAAATCGTTTGGCGCGTATCTGCTTGATATTAAATGATATAATCGTAAGCAAATGAATTTATTGTCAATGTTGGTCAAGTGTGTATAGAGTGTCTGAATGAAAACTAGGGTTTTTCGTCAAGGTCAAGGAAGATCAAAATTTTAACAGCAGGAATATATTGAATCTTGTCGACCTGTACGGTGCGCCAAAGTCCAAATCAATGTTTTTCAATTCTTAAAAGGAGTTATGCCATGGACTGTAATGACAACCTTGTATCCAAGTCAAAGTTTAAGCCACGCGCATTGGAATACTTCCGTATGGTGGAACATACAAAAAAGGAACTGATCATCACTGATCACGGCAGACCGGTCTTAAAAATAGTGCCATTCTTTGAATCTCACGCAGAAGTGTTGAAGACACTCAAGAATTCAGTGGTAGAATACACAGATCCTACTGCTCCCGTAGGACTGGATGACTGGGATTCTCTCAAATGATCATCCTGGATACCCATGTGTGGGTCTGGTTTGTAAGTAATCCGGAATTACTTTCTAAAAAGTCGAAGAAAGCTGTAAATATAGCTATGGAAGAGAAGAATATGTTCATCTCATCCATCAGTGCATGGGAGGTTGCCCTCCTCGTTTCCAGAAAGAGATTGAAATTAACGATGGATACGGAAGATTGGATATCAAAGTCAGAGATGCTGCCATTCCTTAGATTTATTCCAGTTGACAACTCTGTGGCCGTTAAATCAGTGAATCTGCCAGAACCCCTCCATAACGATCCGGCAGATCGCATAATAATAGCTACTGCAATTTCCCAAGGGGCTACATTAATTACGAAAGATGAGAAAATATTGAATTATCCCTATGTGAAGGCTTTATGGTAGGACGAAGGGGGCAAGGGACAAGTATAATTTGCCTGTCTCAATCAAGTCCACTTCAGTGACCCTATTATATCAATTCCTTTATGAATAGACTATTATAACCTCAGCAACTCCTCCTCAGCCTTCTCCACCCACCCATCTGCTCCGCATTCTTGTAATATCTCCATTGCTTTATTGAGATTCTGTCTTGCTTGAGGGAGTTCACCCTTTCGTTTGAAGAATTCAGCATAAAGGGTATAGCTCATTCCAGATGAAATCTGGTGCCGTTCCGTTCGTTGGCTTCGATGGCCCGCCTTATCCAGTCCTCCGCTTCATTCATATGCTGGTCATCGATATTGAGGAGTATCTCTCCAATATATCTCGACATCTG
>JAXHSZ010000038.1:0-4578 GCA_034190725.1 Thermodesulfobacteriota bacterium | reverse complement strand
TCATTCGCTCCTATGTGAATTTTGGGCGCATTCAGGGTACTCGGCTAAAATTCAAAAAACTCGGGCTATCGCCCTCAAACATTTTGAATTTTTTAACGCCGAATACCCTGAATACGTGTTTCCCAAAATTCACAATTTCGCTCACAAAAGCTCCCCTTTGAACTACGGTATAAGTACATTTCCCGAAGTTATTGAGAAGTTACCATTGATCTGTATAAACTAAATTGGGCAATTTGTTATGAAACTTCTGATTATAGGCGCAGACGCAGCAGGGATGAGTGCGGCAAGTCGGGCAAAACGGAACGATCCGCGTCTTGAAGTTCTTGTTTTGGAAAAGACTGAAGATGTCTCCTATAGTGCGTGTGGTATGCCATACAACATAGCGGATCCACAGCGCCCCATTGAAGACCTTGTTGTGAGGCATGCACATGTTTTCAGAGAAAAACAAGGCATAGACCTGCGCACCGGTCATATTGTGAAGGAGATCGACACGAAAAATAGGAAAGTGGGGGGAATGAATACTCTGGCGAGGGATTTCAGCTTCGCCTACGACAAACTTCTCATTGCCACAGGTGCGGTACCAATTCGTCCGTCGCTGCCGGGTTTTACATTGCCGGGTGTTATGGTTCTCAAAAACCTCAACGACGGAAGGCTGATCAAAGAATTTCTCAAGAAGAAAAATGTAAAAAAGACTATTATCGTGGGCATGGGCTATATTGCATTGGAAATGGCTGAATCTCTTCGGTCAAGGGGCATTGAAGTGACAATGGTAAAACCTCGCCCAAGATTGCTTCCGTGGATGAACGAAACTCTGGTTGAGCAAATTCAAAAAGATCTTGAATCCCACGGTGTGAGAGTCCATGCAGGAATTGAGCTGGAGGGGATAGAGGAATCCTCCACAGGTCTGCGTATTATATCGAAAGAAAAAACGTTCGACGCTCAAATCATACTTGTCGCCGTCGGCGTTCGTCCCTCTTCCGAACTTGCAGAAAAAGCAAATCTGAAATTGGGTCCGTCCCAATCCATTTCTATTGATCACTTCACACGGACTTCACACCATGATATATTTGCCGCCGGAGACTGCGCAGACTCATTTCATGTTGTTACCGGGGATAAGGTGTGGATACCTCTGGCCCTTCGGGCCAATCGCTCGGGATGGGCTGCAGCTGACAATATTACGGGAAGAGAAAGCTTTCTTGAGGGTGTCGCAGGAACATCGGTTTTTAAAGTCTTCGATCTTCAAGTAGCCAGATCCGGTCTGAATGCAGATGAAGCGAAAAAGGCCGGTTTCGATCCGGTGGAAAGAGTTATCAAAGCATCCACAAGAGCCCATGCACATCCCGGTGCTTCCCCCATCTGGGCTCAAATGGTGGCCGATAAAAAGTCCGGCAGGCTCATTGGAGCGCAACTTCTTTCTGCAGAAGGGGCTGTTCATCGCATAAATGCTGTGGCCACTGCACTCCATTCAAAAATGACCGTCTCCCAATTTGCACAGCTCGACTTTGCATACGCACCACCATTCAGTCCTGTTTGGGACCCCCTTCTGGTGGCCGCCAATCAGCTCTTAAAAGACCTGTAAACCCATAAACTGCACTATTGAAAAGAAAACCTGAGATGGTGTATGGTGAGGCAGCGTTCTGAGGCATACCACGGGTAATGCGGCACTGATGTTTTTAAACCTCGTGAAAGGAAAAGCAAATAACGGCAATTATCTATGAAAGCTCATTTAGACTGCATCCCATGCCTTCTGAGACAAGCCATTGAAGCCTCAAGATTGGCAACGGAAGACGAACACCTTCAAAGGGAAGCCATCAATTCAGTGATGGAATTGATTCCTCATCTTCCACTTCACTTCAGCCCTCCGGAGATCGCCCGTGAAGTGCATCAAGAGATCAGAAAAGTCACTGGGAACCCTGATCCCTACAAACATCTTAAAACAGAACACAACCGGATCGCCCTGAACATGTACGATCATCTGAAAGAGCTGGTGGCAATGTCAGAGGACCCTTTACTGACGGCTATTAAGGTAGCCATCGCAGGGAATGTAATAGACCTCGGGGTTGCACATAGTTTCGGGGACCTTGACGACTCAATTCATTCGACGCTCTCCTCTTCTCTGGCCATAAAACATTACAATGTGTTCAGAGACAAATTGACCGGAACAAAATCACTTCTCTATCTTGGGGACAATGCAGGTGAAATTGTGTTTGACAGGATACTCGTAGAGGAGTTGCGGAATCGGAAAGACCGGGAGATTGTCTTTGTTGTCAGGGGAGGACCCGCAATCAATGATGCCACTATGGAAGATGCGGAGTCAACCGGTATGAAGTCCTTGGTAAAGGTCATATCCAATGGTTGGGATGCCCCGGCCACTGTCCTCTCCCAATGCACTTCAGAAATGCAAGAACTCTTCTATGGAGCGGACATGATCATTGCCAAGGGTCAGGGAAACTATGAATCCCTGAGTGAAATGACGAATGTTTTCTTCCTTCTCAAAGCCAAATGTGCATTTGTGGCGCGGAATCTCAGGGTAAACATAGGTGATTCCATCTTGATGCATCCGGAGTCGTGTTCTTAGGAGATTTGTGATATCAAAGCCCCCAGAGTCTTAATGCCCTCCTCCATCTTTTCATTCCAGGGGTAGCCGCATCCCATCCTTATGCAATTTTTAAATTTGCCCGTTGCCGAGCTGAGAACACCTGGAAGAATAAAAATATTTTCGTCTTTCGCCTTATAAAAAAGCTCCACTCCGTCAATGTTTTTCCCGAGTTCCACCCAGAGAATAAACCCTCCTTTGGGCGCAGAGACTTTGGTGTCCGGAGGAAAGTGTCTTTTAATTGCCAGAGTTGTGTTTGTCACCTGATTCTGCAATGCATTTCTGAACTTTCGTAAATGCCGTTCATGATGGCCGTTTTTCAAGAAGTCTGCAATGATTAGCTGATTCAGCTTTGATGTGGCTATGGATGTATTGAATTTCAGTCGTTTCACATTATCCGTAAATCTCCCTGGAACGGTCCAACCAACTCGAAGTTCTGGAGCGAGGCTCTTTGAAAAAGAAGAGCAATAAAGGACCAGACCTTTGCGATCGAAGGATTTAAAAGTGGCCGGGCGGGATTTCCCGAAGTAAAGATCTCCATAGATATCATCTTCAATTAAGGGGATTTCCTTTTCACATAAAAACTCAACAAGCCTCTTTTTTCTCTCCTTTTGCATTTCAAAACCCAATGGGTTCTGGAAATTGGAGTTTAAAAGGCAGGCCTTCACTCGATGTGTATCAACTATGCTGAAAAGAGATTCAAGATCAATTCCCTGTTCAGGATCAGTCGGTGCCTCCAGGGCCAACATATTAAGATCTTCAATGAGCTGCAGGTAACAGCCAAAACTGGGAGATTCCACAACGACAGTATCGCCCGGACCGGCAACAGCTCGCAAAGACAGATCAATGGCTTCCATACATCCATTGGTAATAATTATCTCTTCCACACCAATGTCTCTGATATGGCCGACTGCTCTGTTCCTGATCTGTCGATTCAGTTCCGGAACACCTGTGAGTGGTCCGTAGCCGATACCACCTTCTTTCAGATACCTGCCGGCCACTGCCCTGCTGGAATTTGTCAATTGTTTGACAGGCAATATTTCGTGAGACGGCAAGGCAGCCCCGAGGGGCAGCATTTTCGATTCACCAATGGCCTTATAAATTGATTCAGCCAGAACATTGACTGAAGGTCTCCTGGGATCTGCCGGGTGCTTGAGAAATTCAGGCAGCGGCAGGACACTTCCCAGTGGAGGTTTCACGAAAAACCCTGACTTCTCTTTTACCTCAACGACACCCTTTTTCTCCAGCTCTATATAGGCCTGATACACGGTTGAAAGACTCAGGCCGGAACGGGCACTCAGATTTCTCAAAGAAGGAAGTTTCTCACCTACCCTGTAACTGCCGTCTTTTATTTTTCCCTCAATCTCATCTGCCAGTTGAATGTATATAAATTCCGATATGTTATGGGAGGATTGTTCGTTCATTTCGAATTATCTGTTATGGTCTATTTTTACGCAATCTGTATCTGTTATCTTATACCTAATATGATAAATAATTGCAATCTCTTTTTTCGAAACCTGTGACTTCTCAAAAAGTCCGACCTGTGCAGTTACGCAGAGCTGGGAGAAGCGCCATGCTTGGTAAATCGCACAGGTCGAAAAAGTTCAACCTGTACGGTTGCGCAGACCCAGGGGGAAATTCGAGAAAAAGGTGGTTTTAAAAATGAATAAATACTGTTCCTTGACTTGGAAATTCCGGAAAGGAACACCCAATGAATTTTGAAAATCTACTGGCGCACAGAACCGGGAACATGAAAGCAAATGCGATCAGAGAAATTTTAAAGGTCGCATCCAAGCCTGGAATGGTCTCACTTGCGGGTGGACTGCCGGCCCAGGAAAGCTTTCCCATGGGAATTATGGGTGAACTCACTTCCAGAGTGATTGAAAAATATGGGTCAAGTGCATTTCAGTATGATCGTACTGAAGGGTTCTCGCCATTACGGGAGGAGCTTGTAAGCTACCTGCGAAACAAAGGTGTCAGTG
>JAXHSZ010000379.1:0-27512 GCA_034190725.1 Thermodesulfobacteriota bacterium | reverse complement strand
ATTAGTACCTTTTTTGTAAAAAAAAGGAGCGGTTAGTTTTTATAATTTATTTTATGATACAATTTCCTATTTAATCTTTCCCTTGCTACTGGGGAATAAAACTTAAATATGCTTCTTTTTTCTTCCTCTATTTTTCAATTGCGAAAATCCTCAAAAGAGGTTTTCCTCTTCTCGCGGTTTTACTCAATCAGAACGATCAGGTTTTAATCTGAGCTTTGTAGTGTCATTCATTTTTAAAAAGCCCTTAATGAACATGCCTTAATGAACATGAGATACTGAACAGGTATTTTGGGCTTAAAACCAACATAGAACTTTACAAAGTTCTCCAAAGGAAACTGCTTCACAATGGATTTAATCATTTACTCTTCGATCATGGAAGGAGCCGGTGAACGTCTTCAAAAGATGATTGAAGCTGTTGTCCCCACCGAAGGGAAGAATATCTGTCGAACAATCGAAAGCTTATCCCACAGGCTCAGGCAACCTGCAAAGAAGCCTGTTGTTGCTGTCCTTCTAGCAACCGACAGAAAAGATCTTTTGGATATTCTCTCTATTCGGGATTTGCTGCGTGATATACGCCTTATCTTGATTCTACCCGATAGGGAGGAGGATACTCTCATAAAGGGACATACATTGGGACCGCGTTACTTGACGTATTTAGACAGTGACTTTTGGGAGGTTGCCGCTGTACTTGGTAAGATGCTTTGATCTGATTTACGAAATTAGTGCCCATCCATAAATGGCCATTTTCAGCAATCTTTGCGCCTGCCTGTGCGTTGCCGCACGCAGACAGGTCAGAGTCAATTGTAAGGGCACGTAGCAACGTGCCACTACATACTCAATGTATTCCTCCGGTTAAAATCTTTGTTTTCCTTGAATTGGAAAAACTGTCTCGTTTTTGTTCAGACACTCTGTAGGGGCAATTCATGATTGTCCCTACTTGAAATATTGGGATCATTTGATAGTTGTATTTTGAACCTAAGTTGAAATTGTTTCGGATTTCAAGTTTCGGAATTCGACTGTATTGTGGAGGAAGTAAGGTGGAATTATCCAGTAAGGAGAAAAAAACTCCAGAATCGAAAAAAGATGGTTTAGGGAGCTTCATAAGGTGTCTAACAATCATCGATGAGATTGAAGAGGGCTATTTTGAAACGGACATTGCAGGAAATATTACCTTCTCCAATGACTCACTCTCTAGAATTCTTGGGTATTCTAAAGATGAATTGATTAATAGGAATTACAGGTTGCATATGGATAATGAGAATGCCACAGGATTGTATCAGGTGGTCAACGAAGTACACAGAACCGGAAACCCTGCTAAAATATTTAATTTTGAAACTATCAGAAGAGATGGATCAAGAAGAAAAATAGAACCTTCAATATCATTAATGATAGATTCGAAAGGTAAGCCCATCGGTTTCAGGGGTATGGTCAGGGATGTCACAGACCGGAGGAAGATGGATGAAGGATTACGAAAGAGTGAAGAGAGATATCGCTCAATCCTTGAAAATATAGAGGATGGTTACTATGAAATCGATCTCGCGGGCAGTCTTACGTTCTTCAATGATTCATTATGCCGAATGACAGGGTACACCGCAGATGATTTGATGGGAATGAATTTTCAGCAGATATCGGACAAGAATGCTGTTGCGGGGATGTACAAAGTAGCGAATAAAACCTTTACAACAGGAGAACCCATTCAGAGATATGATTGGGAGATTGTAAGAAAGGACGGGGGTCAAAGGCAAGTCGAGACATCTCTGTCCCTCATAAAAGGGCAAGATAGGAAACCCATTGGCTTTAGGGGAATCATCCGTGACGTCACTGACCGAAAGCAGATGGAACGTGCCTTGCAGGAGAGTGAAGAACGGTTTCGCATGTTATCTGAAGCAACATTTGAAGGGGTTTTGATTCATGATAATGGCGTTGTTCTGGATGCGAACCGGGCCGGTGCAGAGATGTTCGGGTTCGAACTGTCTGAAGTTGTTGGTAAAAATGCCTTTGAATATATAAAACCAGAATACCATGAGCGTGCATTGAAGCATCTTCTTTCTGATGGAGAATCGCCCTTCGAAGTGGAGGGGATACGAAAAAATGGATCGTCTTTCCCCGTTGAAGTAACCGGTAAAACCATACTTTACGATGGACATCAGGTGAGGGTTGCTGCAATACGTGATATTTCCAAAAACAAACGGATGCAGGATGAGCTGCGAGAAAGGGAAAAGCGGTTCAGAGAGTTGGCTGATCTATTACCTTTGGGTGTGTATGAAACAGATGATGAGGGGAATTTGACATTCATGAACAGAATGATGTTTGAAACCTTCGATTACACCCAAGGGGATATTGACAAGGGCCTGAATTGCTTTTCACTACTCATTGATGAGGATAAGACGATAGCACAAAAACGGATTAAAAAATCACTGAGTGGAGAGAAGAAACTGGGTAATGAGTACACTGCAAAAAGAAAAGATGGGAGAACCTTTCCAGTAGTTACATATTCCACTCCCATTCTTGATGGAGACAGACCCATAGGTCTCAGAGGAGTTATGGTGGATATCACGGAAAGAAGGCTTGCCGAGGAATCGTTGCGAAACAGCGAAGAACGGTTCCGCAGATTATCAGAGGCAACATTTGAAGGTGTGTTGATTCATGATAAGGGCATCGTTCTGGACGCTAATCAAGCTGCTGCGGAGATGTTCGGTTTTGAACTCTCAGAAGTTTTTGGGAAAGATGCATTTGAATATGTCAAACAGGAGTATCACGATTTGTTGTGGAAGAGTATTCTTTCTGAAGGTGAAAAGCCTATCGAAGCAGAAGGCATAAGAAAAGACGGGGTAACACTTCCCATTGAGATCAACAGTAAAACCATACTCTATGATGGATGCCCGGTCAGAGTCACTGCAATACGAGATATCACCGATAGGAAACAGGCGGAAGAAGCTCTGAAACAGAGTGAGGAAAGATATCGAACCATTATTGAGAATATTGAGGATGGATATTATGAGATTGACCTCAATGCAAATCTTACATTTGTCAATGATTCGGCTTGCAGAATGCTGGAATACGCCGAAGATGAATTGATCGGAATGAATTTCCGTGACTTCACGGCTCAAAAGGATATCAAAGCTCTATATAACGCGGTAAATACAACCTTTAAAACCGGAATACCCATAAAAAGATTGGACTGGGAGATAATTCGAAAGGACGGGGAAACAAGAAACATGGAGACTTCTTTCTCCCTGATCAGGAGGGCTGATGGTAAACCAATTGGATTCCGTGGCGTTGTGCGCGATATAACAGACCGTAAACGCGCAGAGCAAGAGCTACAAAAAGCAAAAGAAGCAGCAGAGCTGGCCAATACAGCCAAGAGTGAATTCCTGGCCAATATGAGCCATGAGATACGCACGCCTCTCAACGGTGTTATAGGGTTCACGGATCTTCTGCTGGATACTCCTCTCAATCAAGAACAGATGGAATATGCAGGAACCATAAAGGAAAGTGGACGGTCTCTCCTCTCTTTAATCGATGAAATCCTCGATCTCTCCAAGATCGAAGCAGGCGAACTGGAGATGGAGAGAATCGACTTTGATCCGGAGGTAATGATGTATGATGTATGTCGGATGATCCGTCCCAGGATTCAAAACAAATCTATTGAGATGCTGTGTCGTACCGGAGATGATGTTCCGTCTCTGGTCAGAGGAGATTCCAGATGGTTCCGTCAGATATTGACAAACCTAGTTGGAAATGCCTCCAAATTCACAGAATCCGGTGAGATCGAAATTTCTCTTGACCTGGAAGAGGATTGCGATGACAAAGTGAAACTCCACGTGTCTATACGTGATACGGGGATCGGTATCCCCCGGGAAAATTTTCTTGAAATTTTTGAGGCATTTAAACAGATAGACGGTTCTTCTACCAGAAGGTATGGCGGAACAGGTTTGGGGCTTTCCATAAGCAAGAAGTTGGCACACCTCATGAACGGCAATGTGTGGGCAGAATCCAATGTTGGTAATGGAAGCATCTTTCATTTTGCGGCATGGTTTCAAAAAGCTGAGGTAAAACAGCAAAAGATGCCCCTTGCTGTATCTCTTTCAGAAAAAAGAATGCTGATTGTTGATGATAACAGGACCAATCTGGAAATTATGACCCACATAATTGAATCTGTCGGTATGCACGCTGGAACCCTCATGACCAGTGAAGAGGTGATACCGACCTTACAGCACGCTCTCAATCACGAGACTCCCTTTGATCTCTGTGGAATAGATATTCAGATGCCCGGTATTGATGGATTCAAACTGGCACAAAAAATCCGCAATTTCAACTCAAGAATAAAGAACATTCCTTTAATTGCCCTTTCCTCAATAAAAGACAGTGAAGGAAAACAATTCATGGAGGCAGGGTTTGACGGTTTCTTATTGAAGCCCATATATCGTCACGAACTTATACACATGATGAAAAAACTATTAGGAGAGGAATCAGATACGCGGTCAGAAGATCATCGAGAGACAATAGTCACTCGACGTTCTCTGCAAGAGGAAAAGAAACATTCCATTCGTATCCTTGTGGCTGAAGACAACCTGGTGAATCAGAGGTTTGCAAAAAAAATCTTAGAAAAAGCAGGATACCACGTGGAACTGGCCTGTAATGGTCAGGACGCAGTGGACAGATATTCAAAGGAGCCGGCCAATTTCAACTTGATTCTTATGGATGTGCAGATGCCCAAGCTGGATGGCCTTGAGGCCACCAGATTAATTCGCGCAAAAGAATTGGAATTTGTAGGTGACAATTCAAAATATACAACACGAATCCCGATCATCGCTTTGACTGCTCATGCTATGAAAGGTGACAGAGAAAAATGTCTGGAAGCAGGCATGGATGACTATACAACCAAGCCCATCAAGAGAGAATCTGTATACCAAATCATTGACAAATGGATATTCAGTAAGCAGAAGAGTACACGTCTTCTAGGCCGGTGATGTCGTTTTGGAAAGGGACGTTTGAATCATCAAACATCCGTATAGGCCCTCGCCGCTCATCCTCGCAATGAATATCTCACTCCCTAGTGTTCATCAAGAAATGAGACATTTTTTGCAATTCAAGGAAGACGAAGATTTTAACTGCAAGAATCCATTGGGTAGTAGGGGCACGTTGCTACGTGCCCTTACATCCGATTCGGACGTAAAGATTGGGGAAAATAGCCATTTATGGATGGGCACTCCCTATTAAAAGTATTCCATACTTGTCTTTTTAAACTCTTCAGTGCTATAGAGAAGTTTATACTCCTTCATCCCGGTTTTCTCTGATATCCTTGCCACTATCTCAAGGCATTCTTCCTTTGTCTTCGCATGAATCATGGCATATAGGTTGTACTTCCAATCCGGTAATGTATGTCTTTCGTAACAATGGGTGACTTCTTTGAAGGACGCCATTCTCTTCCCCACCCTGTCAACATCCATCTCCGGCACAACCCATATGGACATGGCATTGGCATTGATGCCGACTCTCCTGTGTCGAAGGGTAGCACCAAACCGTCTTATATATCCTTCGTCTATGAATTCTTGAATTCTCTTGAGTAACTCATCTTCTTCGATACCAAGCTTTTGAGCAATATCGTAAAAGGGCCGTTCTGATAGTGGCAGGTCTATCTGAATCTCTTTGATTATCTTCTTGTCAAGATCTGTGAGGCACATACGTAATCCACCTTGTCTTTTATTTGTGACTCGGGTTCCGGAGGGTCAGTTGCGCATACATGCATGATGTATCATATCATAACCTGCCATTTCTATCAAACCCATGAATTCCAGATTATCTCTTTTGCATCTCATCTCTGTACTGTCGAACCTGATAGATAAAAGCTTCCAGTCGTGTCTGAGTATTGGTATTTTCTTGGCCATCATAGGCCATATTGAGGACAGGTATATTGCCTTGATCTTCGCGGTACCTCTTCAACAGGGCACTTACAATGGTTCCCGGCATGCAGGTAAAGGGCATTACATTGATGATACCGCTTACACCCTTCTTGTAAAAATCTACTACTTTCCCCATACTCAGTATAGCTTCTCCTTCAAATGACCAATCAAGATAGGGTCTTGCGTATTTTAATGTTTTTTTGATAGGGGGTTCTTTGAGATTATTGATTGTTCCGTCAAATGCTGCTTCCAGTTTATGTTCTTGCTTCCTTTGAAAAAATTCTGTCAGATATGTGTTCAGAAAACCTCTATAATTCCGATCACGGAGACTTCGTCTCTGTGAAGTGAAGTTTATATAAAAGACCCATTCTGAAAAGGGTGGTAGCCATACCTCCCCACCTAACCTTTCAATCTCTGACACTATATTTTCATTGCTGAAGCTGTTTGACCTGATGTAAATCTCCCCAACGATGCCTATAATAGGTCTTTCTTCAGAATGAATTATATCTATCCTTTCAAATTCTTGTCGCGCTTCTCTTAAGATTTCTAATACATCCCCCTTGTTTCTTATGGTATCAGAGATTTTTTTTGTAAAATGCCGATAAACCCTCTCCGTTTCACCGCACACCTTCTCGTAAGGTCTGGTACTCCTGAGTTTCTTTTCGAGAATGTCAATGGCCACTATTCCTTGCCAGGCCAGTTGAACAAGATCCTTTCCTATGGTCCCCAACTCTTCATATATTCTTTCATCTTGAGTGAACGCATATATGGGCACATCTTCATACCCCATCTCGTCTAAAACCATGCGCTGGAAACTGTGGTATTGGCCAAAACGGCATGGGCCATTGGTAGACGGCATAAAAAAGGCAGATTTCTCCCGATCAAAATCAGGTTCTTTTAGCATCCTTATCATATTTCCCGTGGTTAAGATACAAGGATAACATTCCTTGCCTGAAGTCCATCTTCTTCCCAACTCAAGAGTCTCCTCATTTGACTCCGGTATTACAGCAGATGGTATACCACACGCCTCAACTGCAGCAGAGAGAGGAAGTGCATGATCAGACATATAGGGAACGTAGATCTTTCTTTTCTTGAAGTGAGAATCCTGAGCAGGAACGGGGGCAGGTGTCTTCCTCTTCGGAGTTTCCATCTGTTCGGGAAGGTTCTCCAACGTATCCAGGAAAGCCTCAAGACGTGTAATGGCTCCTACATCAGCACTGTGTTCATCTATCTCTATCTGAAGGTAAGGCTTCTCTTTTATTTTATTCCTGAAGAAATGTGATATGAATGAATCTGGCCCGCAGGCAAAGTTCGTAATGTAAATGGCATATAAATTCGGATTGCTCTTTATCATTTGAGCGGCGCCCAAAAACCTCTGCCCGTATTTCCAGTACATATGGCCGGACACATCTCTCAAGTCAGCCCCTTCTATTGGAAGATAATCCATGGGAATTGGGAGAATCCCCAAATCTCTCAGTTTCTTGGGGAGGTCTAAATTGATCCCTGAGTCACACCCGTTGTATGCTCGACTTACAATAACTACGGCCTTCTGATCCTTTTTCAGGTTCTGAAGAGTCTCTTCACCTCTGGTTTTTAAGATGGAATAGAAGCTGTTTTGAACATTCATAGCTTTAGAAATTGCTGCTTTGACCTTCTGCTTCGGTACTTGTAGCTTTTTGGCCATCTTGAGTAATGGCCTCTCTATACCATCCCTTCCTCTTCCCAGTTGAATTACTGGGTGAAGAAGATCCACTCCGAGCTTCTTGAAATCAATCGCAGACTGAACCGTGTACGGAAAGGCCTGTACATAAGGACAGTTATAACTGTGTTCCATGTCCGGATGAGTCCGACTCATATTGATAATACTCGGCAAGAATATTCTCTTTACACCCTTTTCCATGAGTTCCAGCACATGACCATGAGATACCTTGATGGGGAAACATGTCTCAGCTACCGTACTTTCAAGTCCTTGATGTATTATCTTTTTATTGCTGTTTTCCGTAAATACCACCCTGAATCCAAGTTCTGTAAAGAAAGTCTTCCACAGGGGATAGAGTTCATGAAAGAAAAGAATCTTTGGGATCCCTATTATCGGGGCTTTATGATCGAGTCCATCATCATTCCTACAGATATTCATGAGCAGATCTTCCCTCTCAGCAAATAAATCAGGAAGATTCGTTTCTTCTTTTTTCTTTTTGTCAATCTCGTACTTCTCACAACGGCTTCCATAAAAGAGAGGTCTTTCTCCTTTGATTGTGAGTTTTCTGATCTCACACATATTAGAGCATCCCTGACACTCAAAGGAGTTCAGGTCATAATGTCGATCACTCAGGTCAAATCCCTTAAATGTGCTTCTCTTATTTTCATTTACCTCCATAGCCAGAATGGCCATTCCTATGGCTCCAGTCACTTCATTATGCAAGGGCACTGTGATAGGTTTCCCAAGTAACAATTCAAAAGCTGCCACTACACCCAGATTAAAAGCTGTTGCCCCCTGGAAGAAGATCCTTTCTCCTATCTTTCTGTCACCCACCACCTTGTTGAGGTAATTCACTGCTATTGAATATCCCAGTCCGGCAACAAGGTTGCCTTTGGAGGCTCCTTTCTGTTGATGGTGAATCAGATCAGACTCCATGAATACGGTGCATCGTTCACCGAGGGGGACGGGGGATGAGGCACTGAGAGCTAAATTTCCAAACTCATCTTTAATGGAGATTCCCAGTTTCTCTGCCTGTTCTTCAAGAAAGGACCCTGTACCGGCTGCACAGACCTTGTTCATCTCAAAATCCACTATCGTCCCGTTTTCTATGTGTATGTACTTAGAATCCTGACCCCCAATCTCGAATATGGTATCAACATTGGGATCGATGTGCATGGCTGCCGTTGCCTGGGCAGTTATTTCATTCTTTATTATATCAGCACCAATGAAATCCCCTGTCAGATACCTTCCGGAACCTGTTGTTCCCGCACCTCTTATATTTATATAATCACCAATCTCCTCTCCAACTTCCTTTAATCCCTGTCGTATGGCCTCTATGGGTCTGCCTGCTGTCATAAGATATCTTTTTGCCAGAAGATTCCTGTCTCTGTCTATGACAACTACATTTGTGCTGATCGATCCCACGTCTATTCCAAGAAAGGCATCGATTTTGTCTCTCTTATCTTCAGAGGGCTTTCTGTTCTCAACAACATGGAGTTTCTTCCTGTGCCCCTCTGAAAGGAAAAGGGGTTCCAGTCCTACAGTCTCATCTTTATGAGTTTCCATATAAGTAAAAAGTTTCTTCAATCCCAGGAAAGGGACCCTCGTATTTGGATCTTCCATTGTGATGAAGACTGCACCGATCGCCCCCATTGATGCAAAATGTTTTGGTATGACAAGTTCCTCTCCATTGAAATTCAAGACATCTGTGAAGGCTTTTCTCATTCCCACATTGGCCGCAACCCCTCCCTGGAAAGAGACAGGTGGAACAAACGTCTTTCCTTTTCCGATGTTACTTTTGAAGTTCCTGGCCAGGGCATAGCAAAGCCCGGCGACAATGTCGAAGTCCGGTGTAGCACTCTGCTGCAAGTGAATCATATCTGTCTTTGCAAAAACACTGCATCTGCCGGCAATCCGTGGAGGAGTCTCTGATCTCAAAGCCAGTCTTCCAAACTCCTCAATATTCAGATTTAATCTGTGAGCCTGTTGATCGAGAAAAGACCCTGTACCGGCTGCACACATGGTATTCATCGCAAAGTCGACGATCTTGGTCTTTCCTTTTTTTTGATCCCGATCAAGTAAGATGAGTTTGGAATCCTCACCCCCAATCTCAATCACAGTCTTTATCTGAGGATACAGAAGTTCTACGGATTTTGTCTGGGCAATTATTTCATTAACAAAATTCCCCCCTATAAGGTCTGATACAAGCTTGCCTGCTGTACCTGTAAGGCTGGCGGCCCTTATGCGGTCCTTACTGATATGTGAAAAGATATCTTCAAGAACTCTTCTCACCGTTTTAAGAGGTTGCCCCATGGTCCTGGTATAGTATTCTTCCAAAACCACCCTGTTCTTGTCGATCACTACAGTATTAACACTTACTGAACCGACGTCGATACCCAGATATAGATCCTTTGATTCAACCATGACACTACTCCCCTGCTTTATGTCGGCACATACAATATCTTGCTCATTGTACTGCCTTTTTTATTCAGGTCCACAGTGAAGATACGTTTGATCTAAAAAAGAGGTGATTCGGTTCTTTGGGAAAACCCATAATTTCTGAAGGGTGCGAGACCGAGTCGCGCAATTGAGTGCTTTTTTCCACTTTTTAAGTGAATCTAGGATCCTCCCCCTTGGCAGGGAAGGTGAGGGGGGGTGAAAAACGGCTGAACTGTAAAAGTGTCTTTTTTATCATAAATCCTGTCTTCCTCCTTCTTCCCCCCAAGTGAGGATTTTTTCTAGTATTTCTATTCTCTTGATTCAATAGCATTCGGGTTAAGGTGAAGAGTATCGAAGGCATCAAGCTCACATTTTAAATCTCTGGTCATTAGTGACGTGACCACATCCTTGGCAGGAGTGTCCTCATAGAGCAAGCTGTATATCTTCTCGGTAATTGGCATCTCCACATCATACTGTCCAGCCAGACAATAGGCTGCCTTGGTCGTCTTCACTCCTTCAGCCACCATCTTCATCCGAGTCAAGATATCCTTGAGTTTCATTCCTCTCCCCAGTTCAAGGCCTACTGATCTGTTGCGACTCAGATCGCCGGTACATGTCAGAATGAGATCACCCAGGCCGCTCAAGCCTGAAAAGGTCAGGGGATTTGCCCCCATATGCACACCAAGGCGTGTTATCTCTGTAAGACCACGGGTAATCAGAGCGGCTCGAGTATTATGACCGAAACCCAGTCCATCTGAGGCCCCGGCAGCTATGGCTATTACATTCTTTAGGGCTCCTCCCAATTCAACCCCAATAACGTCAGAACTTGTATAGACTCTAAAATAAGGAGTTGCAAATACTCTCTGCACAACCCCTGCCACCTCCATGTTTTCTGATGCAACAGATACAGCTGTCGGTGCCTTTTTAATTACTTCATTGGCAAAACTTGGGCCGGACAGGAAGACCAGTTTCTTATGAAGACTGGACGGTAAGATCTCCTTGAAAACACCTGACATGGGCAACAGGGTTTCATTCTCAATGCCCTTGGATGCACTCACTATAATGGATTGGTCAGAGAAATGGGGAATGGCCTGGGATATGACACTTCGTACTACATGTGAGGGTGTTACGGATACGACAATATCCTTGTCTTTACAGGTTTTGGCAATGGAAGTGGTAGGGATAATATTTTTTGATAACGGAAAATTAGGAAGATATACTGGGTTTTCGTGTTCCTTTTCTATTATCTGGCAGAGATCAGGTTCAAAAACCCAGAGAACAACGGTATATCCCTTTTCTGCAAGAAGGTTTGCCAGGGTGGTTCCCCAGCTTCCCGCTCCAATGACTCCTATCTCTTTCTTCATCTATTCCTTTGTCTTCATCTATTTCGTATTCGATAAATACGAGGGATTTCACTCATTATCTGCCAATCTTGCTATGTCAACAACCTTCTCTTCATTACACAAATCGATCAGCTTCACTCCTTGTGTATTTCTGCCTACGGTCGGAATGCCCCTGGCGCTTATTCTAATAATCTTTCCTCGATCTCCAATCAAGATGAGATCATCGTCATCAGTGACCTGTTTTATCCCGACGACAAACCCATTCTTTTCTGTTGTCTTTAAGGTGATCACACCTCCACCACCCCTGGTTTGGGCTCTGTATTCAGATCCTTTTGTCCTCTTGCCAAAACCGTTTTCAGTGACTGCAAGTATTGTCATATCGTCATTTATGGTCTCCATACCCACAAGGACATCAGCTTCTTTTAAACGGATGGCCTTTACACCTATGGCCGTTCTCCCAGTGCTCCTTACGTGAGATTCTTTGAATCGAATTGCTTTTCCCGATCGAGTACACAGAAAGAAATCTTGATATCCATCCGTGATTCTTGCCGAAATCAGGCTGTCTCCTTCTTCAATGGTAATGGCGATGATCCCTGTTACACGTGGGTGACTGTAAGCTGTGAGGGGAGTCTTCTTTATGATACCATTCTTTGTCACCATGGTTACATATTTGTCATCGGCAAATTCTCGAACCGGAAGGATTGCAGCAATGTTTTCATCAGATCTCAAGTTCAACAGATTGACGATCGCCTTGCCGCGAGATACTCTGCCTGCCTGAGGAATCTCATAGACTTTCAACCAAAAAACCTTCCCCTTGTCAGTAAAGAACAGGATAAACTCACGGGTTGAGGCAACAAACATATGTTCCACAAAATCTTGATCATTTGTGGTTATGCCAATCTTGCCTTTGCCCCCACGCCTTTGACTTCGATAAAGTGTTATGGAGTCTCTCTTGATATATCCATTATGGGTAATGGTCACCACCATATCCTCTTCAACGATCATGTCTTCTAGACTGATCTCCGTACTCTCTTCAATGATCTCTGTTCTTCTCTCATCACCATACAACTCCTTCAGAGTCTTCAATTCTTCCACGATAATATCCAGGATAAGCCTTTCATTTGCTAGGATTTGCCTGTATTTTTCAATCAATTTGATGGTTTCTCTGTATTCCTCGATGACCTTTTCCTGCTCCAGTGCAGTCAGTCTCTGTAACCTCATATCAAGAATTGCTTGAGCTTGAAGGTCTGATAATGAAAATGTACTCATAAGACCTTCCTTGGCAGTCTTTGGGTTTGCCGACGATTTAATAAGAGCGATGACTTCATCCAGGTTTTCAAGTGCGATTCTGAGCCCTTCAAGAATATGTGCTCTGCTTTCTGCCTTCTTCAGGTCAAATGTTGTCCTCCGTGTGACGATCTCTTTTCGATGATTTATGAAATGAGATAAGACTTCCTTTAAGTTCAGCAACTTCGGCTGTCCATAAACAATGGCCAGCATGATGATTCCAAAGGTGACTTGCATCTGAGTATGTTGATAAAGCTGATTGAGGATGACCCTGGCAATTTGGTCTCTCTTGAGTTCAATAACAACCCTTATTCCTTCCCTATCAGATTCATCTCTGAGTTCAGTAATCCCTTCTATCTTCTTCTTTCGCGAAAGACTGGCTATGGATTCCAATAATTTTGCTTTGTTTACCTGGTATGGAAGCTCTGAGATCACAATACTCTCTTTACCATTGTTCTTATTTTTCTCAATAGTTGCTCTGGCCCGGAGGCGTATGATCCCTCTACCGGTTTTGTATGCCGTTCTTGTTCCACTTTCACCGCAGATGAATCCAGCAGTTGGAAAATCAGGGCCGGGGATAAACTCAATGAGCTCATCAATTGTAATATCTGGATTATCTATCATGGCAATGATTCCGTCTATGACTTCTCCCAGATTATGGGGAGGGATATTTGTCGCCATCCCTACTGCAATCCCTGAAGATCCGTTCACAAGCAGGTTGGGAATCTTTGAAGGGAGGACAGCGGGCTCCATAAGGGTTTCATCGTAATTTGGAACAACATTGACAGTCTCTTTCTCGATGTCTTTGAGCAGTTCAGAGGTCAATCGGGCCATGCGTATCTCAGTGTATCTCATTGCCGCCGGTGGATCTCCATCTATAGAACCAAAATTTCCCTGCCCATCGATCAATGGGTATCGCATGGAAAAATCCTGGGCCATACGAACAATAGAATCGTATACAGCAGCATCCCCATGTGGATGATACTTCCCGATAACATCGCCGACTATCCTGGCAGATTTCTTATAAGGCTTATTCCAGTCGTTCCCAAGACCGCTCATGACAAAGAGTATTCTTCTATGAACCGGTTTCAGTCCATCTCTTACATCAGGCAATGCCCTACCGACGATGACACTCATTGCATAATCCAGGTAGGACTGTCTCATCTCATCTTCGATATTGATAGGTACTTTTTGCTGTTGTGAATACATGATCTTTCAAGGTCCTTTTTGTAAGTTATAGGTAGTGTAGGCAGTGTCCGTTCATTAAAAAGTGATAAGGATTCAGTACTATGAAATAGAAAGCTCTCTTCAGATTTAAAGGGTAACCGAACTTTAATGTGTGAATTGTCTGAATGTCTGAGTGAGCGTTAGAAAGAACAGGAAATTGCATTGCATTTCACAACTTCTCGTGACGGAAAGAATAGCTCAACCGAGGTTTAAATAGCATCTGAGTAAAAAACCAGATAGTTTTTCCAAGTTCAAAGAAAACGAATATTTTAAATGCAGGAATACAATGAGCTTTTGAGGATTGATATCTGACTCTGACACAGAAATTGAAAAAAAAGCAGTTTTCGTTCGGGCATTAAATATCTAAATTCTTTACATCGAGGGCATGACTGGAGATAAACTCTCTTCTGGGCTCAACCTGATCTCCCATCAGTACGGTAAAGATAGCGTCTGCTTCGACAACGTCTTCTATCTTTACCTGGAGCAGGGTTCTTGTCTCAGGGTTCATGGTGGTCTCCCAGAGTTGATCCGGATTCATTTCTCCCAAACCCTTGTATCTCTGTATCTCATGCCCCTTCTTTGCTGTTTTTAGAATGTGATCAAGCACCTCATCCAGGCTTCTCATATGAAATCTGTCACCGTTGTCTTCAACGACAATAGGGGCTTTACCCGCAATCTCAAAGCTTTTAGACAGCTTCCGCAGTTCTTCGAATTCTGGTGAGTTCAAGAGGTTAAAGTCTATGTGAGTCTCCTTGGGAGATCCATTCTTCCATGAGGTGCATTGAACATTGAAGCAGTTATGTTCCATATCTTCTGCTATTTGATATTCGATTCGGGGAGATTCTCCGTTGTGTGTGCTGATCTGTGTCTCAATATCCTCCATTATTCGTTTCAAGGTCTTGTGATCCTTCAACGTCTTCTTGTCCACTTCACCATTTCTAGCCAAGACATCGATGATGGCGCTGTCTCTCCTCTTCCTCTCAATCCTTTCCAGTATCTTTCTGTATCTCACCACTTTCTTCATAAGACTGCCCAGTCGTACACCTGATATTGGCGCCTGGTTTTCATTGGGGATCAATCTTATGTTCTCCGCACCTGACTCTAATAAATATTCCTCCATAGAGGCTTCATCCTTGATATACCTCTGCTGCTTTGCTTTCTTCACCTTAAACAAGGGAGGTTGAGCGATGTACAGATACCCTCTCTCTATCAGGTCAGACATCTGGCGATAAAAGAAAGTCAAAAGCAATGTACGAATATGAGAGCCATCCACATCCGCATCGGTCATGATAATGATATTATGGTAACGAAGTTTTGCTGAATCATAGTCGAGCTTGCCTATCCCTGCACCCAGGGCGGTAATGAGCGTTCGTATCTCTTGGCTTTCCAACATCTTGTCAAATCTGGCCTTTTCGACATTCAATATCTTTCCCCTGAGGGGGAGTATTGCCTGGTTTCTCCTATCTCTTCCCTGCTTTGCAGATCCTCCTGCTGAATCCCCCTCAACCAGATAGAGTTCACTTCTCGAGGGGTCTTTTTCCTGACAGTCTGCCAACTTGCCCGGTAATGAACCCACCTCAAGGGCATTTTTTCGTCTCACCAATTCTTTTGCTTTTTTGGCTGCATCCCTTGCCCTGGCTGCATCGACTGCCTTTGACACCAGCCTTTTGGCAACACTGGGATTCTCTTCCAAATACGTCCCCAGTTTGTCATTGAAAAAGCCCTCCACAAGCCCTTTTATCTCACTATTACCCAGTTTGGTCTTTGTCTGGCCTTCAAACTGGGGAGACGGGACTTTAATACTCAAAACAGCGGTGAGTCCCTCTCTTATATCTTCTCCAGCGAGACTTTCTTTGAGGTTTTTCGTTAACTGGTTATTGACTGCGTACGAATTCAAGGATCGAGTAAGTGCAGACTTGAATCCACTGAGATGGGTTCCCCCTTCATAAGTATTGATGGTATTTGCAAACGAAAAGATATTCTCAGCATAGCCATCATTGTACTGAAGGGCTATCTCTATGGAAACTCCTTCTCTGTTCCCTTCAAAATATATGGGCTTGGAATGGATAACGCGCTTGTTTCTATTTAAATAGTCCACAAAGGACGCAATCCCGCCCTTGTAGTGAAACTCATGCTTCTTTTCTGATATTTCCTCTTCGATGGTTATTGTGATCCCTTTGTTCAAGAAAGAAAGCTCTCGAAATCTCTGGGAGAGTGTGTCAAATGAATAATCTGCGCTTTCAAATATTTGATAGTCTGGTTTAAAGGTGATCTTTGTTCCTGTTCGCTTGGTCTTCCCGATAACTTCCAGCTGCGTCTCTGGATTGCCCCTTTCATAAAGCTGATGATAGACCTTTCCGTTTCTTCTGATTTCCAGCTCCAGGTTCTCAGAAAGGGCATTCACCACAGAAATACCAACTCCGTGTAATCCTCCGGAAACTTTATAGCTTTCATTGTCGAATTTTCCTCCTGAGTGGAGTGTGGTCATAACAACTTCTGCAGCAGGTTTCCCTTCTGTCTTGTGCAAGTCCACCGGGATACCTCTCCCATTGTCTTCAATGGTGACCTTGTTATCCACGTGTATACACACATCTATCTCACTGCAATATCCTGCCAGTGCTTCATCTATGCTATTGTCAACAACCTCATAAACCAGGTGATGGAGGCCCCGAATGCCTGTGGATCCGATGTACATGGCAGGTCTCTTTCTCACTGCCTCCAGACCTTCCAAGACCTTAATTTTGTCTGCGTTATAGTCGTGAGTACTGCTCATATTTCTTTTACTTGATTTCCCCTTTCTCATTTATTCCTAATATACATCAGTCTACAATATAATGTAGTAAAAGTCAACTAAAATACAACATATAGTATAATAACTCAAAATATCATCTGAGAAAATGTGTGTATCACCATGCATACATTTCTAACTAGCTATAATTAAAAGGTAATATTCGATAGTATTTGAAGTGAGATCCGAATTTCAAACAGTTTAAAGTTGCTAATTTATCTCATAATATTAAACATTTAGCCGATACATGTAAAACCTGTATGATATTACCAAAGAAAGAAGATAATAGCAACAACAAAACCGGCTATGCAGGGTCATGTTATTTTCAAAGGTCAAAAGATGTAAATCTCCCATAAACACCTAATATGGGATCAGCATGATTTTCAGGTAGGCGAAAGCGAATAATTTTAGGGATAATTCGTCTAGAATTAACGGTTTTTGCAATAAATCGGATGATAAAATGAGAGAGTTTTGAGGTTTTGCGAGGAGAGACTAAAAGTCAAATTGATAAACTGTTACCTAAATTGAGCGATTCTTTCCGTCACGAGAGGTTGTAGGTTGCTGAATATGGAGTAAAAAACGATTCGAAGTGGACGAAAGTGAAGCCACCCCTTCAGTGAGTTCGATTCGAAACGTTTTTTGCTTCAGATTCAGTAAGATACAGCCTCGCAGTAGGAAAAAATCGCTCAATTTAGGTGTTACTTATTTTTCTAATTCAGTTTTCACAGCTACCCCTATCTTTTCCAATGTATACGGTTTCTTAATGTATTGACCTGCTCCCAATCGTTGAGCGTCTTTTACACGGTCTGTTTCAGAAAAGCCACTTGCGATGATTGCTTTTTGCCCAGGGTGTAATTGGAGAATCTTCTTAAATGTATCCAGTCCATCCAGACCGGGATCCATAATCATGTCCAGTAAGACTAAATCAACACTCTGTTTTTTTAAATATTCAACTGCTTCTTCCCCACTTGAAACAGCAACAGCTCGATACCCTAATGTGTTAAATGTATGAAGGGCTATTTCCCTTTGTACTTTTATGTCATCAACTACTAAAATTGTCTCTCCTTTGCCCAGGTAATCTTCAAGGGCAAAAAGAACATTCTCTCTGTGTCTTTCTTCACGGGTAGCGGGGAAATAGAGTTTAATAGTCGTGCCTTTCCCTTCTGTGCTTTGAATGTCAATATACCCACTATGGTCTTTTACCGTGCCCCATACAACTGACATTCCCAACCCCGTACCGCTTCTTCCCATCACTTTTTTCGTATAAAAAGGCTCGAAAATCCTTTCCATATCCTGTGGTGATATACCTGTGCCATTATCAGAAACCGTAAGTGTAACATAATCACCTTCTTCTACACTATCATAACCACTAATAGGTCTATCGATGTATTCGTTTCTTGTGGATATGCGAATTTTTCCGCTATTTCGAATGGCCTCTGCTGCATTGGATATCAAATTCATGACCGCTTTGGACATATGTATAGATGAACCTGAGATGTTTAAGAGACCTGATTCAAGATCAGTCTCTACGATAATTGTTGGATGTTCTGATTTCAATTTTTCATATTCTGGGCTCTGTAAATATTCAGCAATAATTTCATTTTCGTTCACCACCTCCCTTACGGTGACACCTCTTCTAGCTAAAGTCAAGAGATCCTGCACAACAGAAGCAGCTCTTAACCCAGAGTCTCGCATGACCGAAATAGGATTTCGTAGAGGACTGTCTTCCGGGATTTGCATTAATAACAGGTCAGGATAACTTACAATCCCCGAGAGAATGTTATTGAGATCATGCGCAACGCCTCCCGCAAGTGTGCCTATGGCCTCCATCTTCAATGCTCGTTGGAGTTGATCTTCAAGCTCCTTTTGTTTTGTTATATCTCTCAGAAAGTTGAGGGTGGCAGGTCTCCCTTCCCATTTGATGGAAACCGTGTTAAGTTGTACCAACAATTCCTCACTGGTTCTGTTAATCATTCTGAAAAAATACATGCCGGTAGGTTTCTCGTCCCTTATCATTTTTACAGTCCTATTTAAAACAGTATTGCAGTCTTCAGGATGAATAAAATTAGCAAAAGGGATTTGAGTCAGTTCTTCAGTTGAATAGCCTGTTATCTCTTCTGTCTTTGGATTCGAGAATTTTAGCACTTCATCCTGAACTATAAAAATCGCATCAGTGGCATTCTCTATGAGATGTCGATATTTTTCTTCTGATTCTCTCAGTGCTTCATCAGTTCGTCTTCGCTCGACTATCTCCTGTCTCAACTGGTCGTTTGCTTCCATCAGCTCATTGGTGCGTTCTTCCACTCGATATTCCAATTCTTCACGGGCTCTCTCCAATTTATTCTCAATCTGCTTGCGCTCATTGATTTCAGATAGGTAGTCATTATTGAGTTCTTCAATACGATCCTTTTCAGTTGCTAAATAATCAACAAGATCGATATTTTCAAACTGAAGTTTCAATGAAGAGACAGTAACAACATTTATGCGCCTTGCTGTGGAAAACATGAGGATCCCAAAGAGCAGAATCATTCCTCCCATGCCAAGGTGAATGGTGTCACCAATCATTAAAAATTTGATGATAATAGGAACTAAAGCAAACAGGCTGAAAGCTAGGAAGTACCGCATTATTATTGAAAACGTTCCTGATGCCCCTGCTACCATTCCTCCCAAAACAAAAGCAATAAAAGTCTGGTGTGCTATAGAGTCAAGAGGAAAAAGAAAGATGCCAGAAGAACCCCAGACAACACCTGAGAAGACCAAACTTACGAAAGATAGAATATCCCAGCGGGCTGTTGTATCAGATGTTTGTAATGAGCGCTCATATTGTAAAAAAAGCAGGCACCTGAAAAGTGATACAGATACAATTGCAAAAAACCAAATGATGAGTCTCGAGTGGGGGATGACTTTCCATAGTATAAAACAAAGAATGAGTGAATTCACGAGAGTGGCCACTATACCAATAGGCGTAAGCCTGTAAAGCTGTCTGATCTGTTCTGTTTTGATCATTTCTTTTGTTTTCACAGGCACCCCCTTCAGAAACCTTTTGTATTTATTACTGAATTTCTCTTCTAGACAATAATGAAAGCTTAAAACCTACATATTTCAAACTTAATTACTAAAATTCTATTGAAATAACTTCTTTTTGTCAATAATGTTTGTCCTTTTGCACGATATTTTTAGTATGTGATAATAGAATTTTGTAACCTAAATTCTTTGTGTTGGTTTGTAATATCGTCTCTTGTTTTTTAGACATCTCCAAAATTCTGAATCAGGGGTGAACCCACGTCAAAGTTGGATATCAATTATATGGTTTCATTGAGAAATCTAGGTGAAACCATCGAATCTCAATTTTCAAAACATTCTTAAAAAATTATGCGCTATGGCTGAGCATGATAAAGACCATCAATAAACTTCATTGACACATAATGGAAAATTACGTAGACTTTATCTCTTGAAAAGGTGATCGCATTATTATCAGTATCCATATATCTTCACATAGAAGGATTCGACTCAGATGTTCACAGTTATTGTTAAAGGAGTACTCAGACTAGGGGTGTTATGTCTTCGGAGTCCAATTATCGCTTGTCGACGGATATTCTATCTTGTGTTAATCGTTTTGAAAGCTTCAAAATTCTATCAATCAAGCTATATTACTATTATAAAACGTGTTCTTTCATTACGAAAAATCAATTTACCAGCTCAAGAAGCAAGTCACCTTGGACTGCTCAATCCAAATATTTCTGGCAGTGAATTTTCAAGATATGTCTGTAAAGGAAGATTGAAAGAAATTCAGAAATCCATAAATCCAATATCATGGGAATTTCTTACGGAAGATAAAAGCATTTTCTATAGATATTGTATGTCGCATGGAATTCCCATTCCCAAACTCTTTGCAATCTTTTTCAAAACAACGACAGGATGGTCCTTCAATGGATCAACTCTGGAAAATAAGGATGATTGGAATACATTTTTTGATAAAGATATTCCTTCAGAATTTGTTATAAAACCTTCCAGGGGTGTTTACGGTAAGGGTATAAATATTTACAGCAAGACAAACAATGGATTGCATGACCCCTTTGGAAAATCATACAAAATCGAGGATTTATACGAGATCATGTACTCAGATCCAAGATACAACTGTTTTGTTATCCAGGAAAGATTAAAGAACCATCCTGAGTTGGTACGACTCACTCATATTCAGTTTCTTCAAACAACACGGATTGTCACTCTTTTTGACACAAAAGGAGAATGTCAGCTATTGTTCGCATTCTTCAAACCCATTATAGGTCAGAATGTGAAAGACAACTTTGAATGGGGCCGAACCGGCAATTTAAAGGGGGAAGTTTCCCTGAATACCGGTACCATAACATCGGTGGAAACTATGATGCCAAATAAGTTAGGGATGAAACCAGTCTTCTTTCATCCAAGAACAGGAATACCTTTTGAGGGATTCCAACTCCCATTTTGGAAAGAAACGTGCCTATTGGTTAAGGATGTTGCTCACAAATTCTTACCCATTAAAACAATCGGATGGGATGTTGCTATAACACCGACAGGGCCATGTATTGTGGAAGGAAACATGTGGTGGGACCCAAGTCATCTCCATGAGGTGACAGATGTTGATGTTGTATCAGCTATCACAGGCAATTCATCACTTTTTATGATTGTATGATTGAAAGGTTCTTTCATGAACACCCAAGCTATTTATCATGAATATTGAAACACACTATAAGGATAAAATATCAAAAACTAACGATGGTGAATCAACTTTTTATTTTGATAACGAGTTACTCCGTATACATTGATCTTATCTTTTATTGCCCCCTCTCAACCAACGTCTTATACCTTTCCATTTGTGATCTGGATTGACCAATGAGGAATGATATTATCATCTTTATGTGGAAGGATTAAATTATAATATAATCTGCTGCATTGACAAAATAGAGTGAATTACGCTTCAAAACTATGCTTCGGAGACTCCAGTGTTGTGGACTTTACCACATGTTGAAAATGGCGATCCCTTGTTGACATACAGTTTCAATTCTCCTATACTACTTACCGGAAACAATGCGGTTTCCGTAATGGATTAAATGAAAAGGAGGGAGATTTAAAGTGGCTTACACGTGGGAAAAAGTATCTGGTTTAGAATTCAGCGACATACTTTACGAGAAGAGACCTGGGGTGGCAAGGATCACCATAAACAGGCCAAAGGCATTTAACGCCTTCACTTCTCATACCATGAAAGAACTCGTTGACGCATTGGAAGATTGCGCCAACGATTGCAAGATCGGAGTTGTGGTTTTGACTGGAGCAGGAGAAAAGGCCTTTTGCACGGGAGGAGATGCCAAAGAGGCGGAAGCAGGGTATAGCTCTGAGATGCTCAAGCACACACCCAAGGTCCATGCACTCATTAGAGAGATGCCGAAACCTGTGATCGCAGCAGTAAATGGTTTTGCCATTGGGGGTGGACAGGTCCTGCAGCAGATTTGCGATCTTTCCATTGCATCGGAAAATGCAAAGCTTGGACAGGCCGGGCCAATGGTGGGGAGTTATGATGCTGGTTTTGGCGCTGCATATTTGACCAAAGTGGTGGGAGAAAAGAAGGCCAAAGAGATCTGGTATCTCTGTCGGCGTTATACGGCCCAGGAAGCTCTTGAGATGGGTCTGGTGAATACAGTGGTTCCCCTTGAGAAATTGGAAGAGGAAGTGGACAAATGGTGCGATGAGATATTGGCAAAGAGTCCGGGTGCCATTCAAAGCCTTAAAGCGACCTTCTGTGCCACAAGTGCCGATATCCGTGGCCTTGAGCTGATGTCCTTCGATGGTCTGTGGAGATACTATGGATCGGAAGAAGCCAAATACTATAAAGAATCATTCTGGGAAAAGAAGAAGCCGGATCCGCTAAAGTATCGTAAAAAGGAACTCTTCCCCGGAGTGTACGAAGACTGAGTTTCAAGAGTGTGCTGTTCCTCCGTCACGGCGGAGCAGCATCTTTCAAACTTCACCCCTTTTTTTCGTCAGATCAAAACCCTTTACAAATGCCTGCAGGTTCAGTTCTCGCTTGTCTTCAGGAAAATTATCCATCAGCACAGGGAGAAACTCTTCTTGTTTCAGTGGGACTAATCCTGTGCCGAGAAGGGCTCCGGCCATGATGATATTAGCCAATATGGGTGTTCCCATACTGAAGGCCATGTCCGTAGCACTGATGAACCAGGCTTCTGAAGACAGTTCATGGACAAGTTGCTCTATTTTTTCCAGATTGGGATATTGTGCTTCCCCGGCGGTGACTGCAATGGGATAGATGGGCCTGGTATTCGTGATGACGGCCACCTTTGGATTGCCGTATTGTCCCAGCACCCGCAATGTTTCCACCGGTTCTAATCCCAAAATGATATCTACTTCGCCATCGGGAATGAGAGGACTGTATTCCATGACTTGAGAAATTCGCAAATGACTCATCACAGCTCCGCCTCTCTGGGCAGGACCGTACGTTTCACCGATGGTCACATAATATTCCGACTTGACCAGGGCTTTGCCCATAAGTTGAGCAAGCAAAACATTTCCCTGCCCCCCAACGCCGGTGATGATCAGATTCAAAGGCCCATTTCTATTCATGCCGCCTCCTTGACTATGGCCGATTGGGGGCAAATATCCGCACAGACCCCGCAACCGTTACAGATCGTCTCATCAATCTTTGCCTTTCCCATACTTCCGTCCCAGGTTATGGCAGGACACCGAAACACTCTCGTGCAGAGCCTTGCACAACCGCACCCTTCCCCAATACACCTATTCTCATCCACATGAACCTCATATCGGGCTTCACCTTCCCTGGCTTTGACCTGAGCACACTTTCCCCTTAAAATCATAGCACGTACTTTTCCACCATCCTCAAGCAGAGCCAGGATGTTCTCTTCTGTATTTTGCAGGTCAAAAGGATCGCCCACTTCCACCCGAATTCCCAGGGATCGACATATCCCTTCGATATCCACGGCAAATACCTGATCACCCGCAGCATTCACCTCACTTCCGGGATGGGGTTGAAAACCAGTCATGGCCGTGGCCGCATTGTCCAAAATGAGCATGGTGAAATCGGATTGGTTGTGAACACCATTCATCAGGGCAGGCATAGCCGTATGAAAGAAGGTGGAATCACCGCATACTGAAATCACAGGCTGCCGGAAATCAAGATGGCCCAAGTTGCCGAACCCTGAGGCAACCCCTGTGCCGGACCCCATTGATTGAAGAGTCTTCACTTGAAAATATCCTGCCGGACCGGCACCCAACGCGTAACATCCTATATCACCGGCAACAAAGCCATCCCGCCCATCCAGCTTAAGAGCGTTCTTTATGGACCAGAAGGTGGCACGATGAGGACATCCTGGACAGAACGTGAGATCCCGGGGCGGCACATTCTGTTCGATCATTGTAAGGGCCTTGTTCCTGTAATCCGTGTTCCTCTCTGGAAGTGATATACCAAGGATGCCTCCCATGGCCTTTAAAGCCACATCAAGAGTTATCTCTCCCATTGAGTCGATATGCCCTGATCTCTTGCCGTAGAAGACAGGAGGCCCTTCAGGAAATTGCATCTCAGAGGCCATTATCTTGAGCTCGCCCTCAAGGAAGGGTTCTATATGCTCCAATATCAATATCTTTCTTGCCTTTTTCAGGTGATCTCCAAGCAACTGTTCCGGGACAGGCCAGATGGTTCCCAGCTTGAGAATACCAACGGACTCTTCCAGACCTAACACTTTCACCGCCTCCATGGCGTAGAGCCAACAACTCCCACCGCTGATAACAAGCAGATCCGGTTCATCGGGTCCTGTATACGAGTTGAAAGGTGAGGATTCAAACACCTCTTTGACCTTGGCCATCCTGTCATGGACCATCTGGTGCCTGAAGAGAACAGGCATAGGCATGAAAAAAGGAAAGGATGTGTCAAATGTGGCTGTTGTGCGCTCCTGAGGTAATTTGCCGAAATTCACACTCCCTTTTCCATGGGAGATTCTCGTCATCCCTCTGAGGATAACGATGCTTTTTACTTCCTCGGAGAGTTCAAAGGCCCATCTGGTCATGTCCTTGGCTTCCTGAAACGTTGCAGGCTCAATAAGAGGGAAATCCGCCCACTTGGCAAAGAGTCGGGTGTCCTGTTCGGTCTGGCTTGCCAAAGCTCCGGGGTCGTCGCAAGCCACCAAAACGAATCCTCCGTTTACGCCGCAAAGGTTCATATTCATCAGGAAATCCACGGCCACATTCACCCCCACCTGCTTCATGGCTGCAAGGGCTCGAACCCCGGCAAAGGACGCAGCCGCTGCGGATTCCAGGGCGACTTTCTCATTTGTGGACCATTCCACATAGACATTGAGTTCTTTTCCCACCTGGGCCAAAGTTCCGATGATCTCTGTGGATGGAGTACCAGGATAGGCGCTGGCAAAGCCAATCCCCGCCTCCAGTGCCCCTCGAGCAATGGCTTCATTGCCCATCAAAAACTCAATGGAGTCAGGAGCATCTATTGCAATATTTGTCATCTTGTCCCCCCTGTTTTCCTATCCAGTTGATCTCTATTATTGGGAAAGAAGGTCTTCCACTTTCTCCTTTTCCATCTTCAAATAGAGGAGGTTGTTTTTATCATTTGTGTTTTCTACAATAGCCTGAAGCGCCCTTTTCTTCTTCATGAGGGAGGCTTCTTCAAGATGGTTGAATTTCTCTTTGGGAAGACGATCGATCTCCAAAACCCCTGTTTCCCGGGCCTCCTTTATCAAATCGGCTCCTTTTCGACTCCTGATGATCACCGTGTTCCAACCCTCAATTCCTTCTGCTGACCCAACAGAGATGTCGGAGAATTCCGCAGTCATGTCTATACAATAACTGCACGTGGGTCGTATAAAACTCCTGATCCTGTCAAGGGGAAAAGAAATACGATCCGATGAAGTATACACTTCAAATATGTCGGCAGGAGGAGGTGGGATATCAAATTTGACCACGTCGGCAATGGAGATCTCCTTTTGTAGAAATTTCAAGAATTCACCATAAGAAAGGCCCCAGGTGCAGAAGAGTCCGATCACCAATGCAAGCTTCTCTATATTGTTTCTCTCCTCCAAAGGAGAAACCCTCATCTTTCCTAAAGCCAATACCTGACAGGGTATTCCAACAACACCGACCTTCTCCACATGGGTCTTCGCCTCTCTGTTGAATGCCTCCAGAGTGGGTGAGGTTACATAATTGGACCCTGAGCATCGAATGATTTCTTCGGAGTCTTGGGCCAGTAAACCGTCAGGCATGAGGTCCTTTTGTGTGCGGGTGAGAACCGCTGAGTCGATGAATCCTTCTTTCAGAGCAAAACTGAGAAGGGCCGTCACAACACCCCCATACTGGGCCCCGGACCTGATGTTGGGATCACTGGACCTTGCCATGATCACTTCCTTCATGGTCCCGACTCCGTCCAGCTTGTAAGGGAAGCCGAATACCGCCTCACTGACCTTGTCCAGGTCAACGGAAGTCCTGGGGCAGAAAGCATAGCACCTCCCCTGAGACAAGGTGCAACTGTCCTGCATGACCACCCTCCCCTTATATGCAACCAAGTAGGGGCACATCCCCACACATGCTCCGCACAAAGTGCAAAGATTTTCTTTGAGTACTTCATTTTCCAGATCAGATGGACCTTTTATCTCTACATCCATATTTTCCCTCTTTTTTATATTGCGATGTATTCCCCTACCGTTTTGAAATCATACCGTATTTCCCTTTGAAGCAATACTGTTAAATTAATGGATATTTCTTTCTAAGCTCTTATTTATTTTAAAACTCCAATCTTCAAAGATTCCTCCCCCTCCCTCAATCCCTCCCACCAGGGGAGGGAGGTCTTCTTTTAAAGTATGTCTATTCTCTTCATTCAACAGCATTGCCCTTTGAAGAAGGGAGGGAAATATTTTTATGCTTCGTTGCGACATAAATGATGAATAATGGAATGAAATGATGAATATGGAATTGCTTAAAAGATGAATAATAGAGAGGGCAATAGGCAACAGAAAGGATTAAAGAGAAGATGAGATCGAACGATCCGCGAATGTCCCTCTCTTAATAAAAAAAAGTATAGGATAATGATAATGAGGAGTCAAGGAAAAACCATGAGGGTCTCTCTTGAAATGCGTATTCAATGAGAGATCCTCGGGGATGGGGCCGAAATACCTTGACCCCATCCTTTAGGAATCGGAAATAAATAATTCATTGGAATTCGCGCCCAGATTTAGGTCAACTTTAGACGATCTGATTGAGCAAAGCCGCAGGCGTAATAGCATTACGTCGAGGACTTTGCGATTGATAATCGTCAAAAGGTGGCCTGAAGGTGGGATGCGAAAACGATGACTTATTTTTTCCGATTCCTTAGTAAAAACCCGGAGAGATTCGCCCCTTCAGGAGACTCCGGGCCACAACCCAGCGGTGGATCTCACTGGGGCCCTCGCCCACACGAAGTACTCGAATCTCTCGAAACCATCTTTCCAGCGGGAGGTCTTTGCTCAAGCCGATTCCACCGTGTATCTGTATAGAGCGGTCCAGTACTCTGAATGCCATCTCAGTCCCGAAACACTTGATCTCAGGCGCCGCTCGCAAATACACCCTCATGTGCGGCAGCGGCACCCGAGCGACCATTGCAGCCAGCCTGCTGCTACGCGCAGGCTTCAACGATCCAGAGCTGTTCCTCGGCTCACTCGGCGCCTGGCAGCAACGCGATTACCCGATGCAGTAACGCTGATACGGGCTGGGGCGAATATGGTCGACGTCAGGCCTCGCCCAGCGGCTTGTTTCAGCTGCAGGTGAAGCCTATT